>JAADIB010000337.1 GCA_013151565.1 Chlorobiota bacterium | reverse complement strand
TCACCGAAACAAATAAAGAAAATATTGACAACATTCTGTCACCGCTGAAAGAAGAATTCAATCAATTCAAAAAAACGGTTGCGGAGACGTATGATAAGGAATCAAGAGATAGGACAGCGCTAAAAACTCAAATAGACAGTTTAAAAGAATTGAATGAAAAGTTAGGAAAAGAAGCGCTGAGTCTTACCAACGCTTTGAAAGGAGATTCCCAAAAACAAGGCGCTTGGGGCGAGGTTATTCTTGAGCGTGTTCTTGAAGAATCCGGGCTGCATAAAGGGCGGGAATACGAAACACAGTTATCATTCAACGATGAAGTAGGAAAGAGAAAACGTCCCGATGTCATTGTTCATCTGCCGAATGATAAAGATGTGATAATCGATTCAAAAGTTTCAATCGTCGCTTATCAGAACTATCACCAGACTGAAGATGAAGAAGAGAAAAAACAATATCTGAAAGAGCATTTGCAGAGTATTAAAAATCATATTAAAGGATTAAGTTTAAAAAATTACGAGGATATTGAAGAAATAAGAACATTGGATTATGTGCTGATGTTCATCCCGATTGAATCGGCATTTATGCTTGCAATGGAAAATGATCGTGAACTTTTCAGCCAAGCATTTGAAAAGAATATTGTAATAGTTACACCGAGTACACTTTTGGTCACACTTAAAACGATCCAGAATATCTGGCGTTATGAAAAACAGAATAAACATGCGCAGGAAATCGCTAAAAAAGCAGGCGATCTTTATGATAAATTTGTTAACTTTTCCGATTCACTCACAGAGGTTGGAACAAATTTAGATAGAGCTAAGAAATCCTATGACGTTGCAGTAAACAGACTGTCAACCGGTAAGGGAAATCTCATTTCACAAGCGCAGAAGATCAAAACTCTTGGCATAAAAACTAAAAAAGAATTCTCGTCAAATCTGATTGATAACGCAGAGGATTTTGAATTATTAGATACAAACGAGAGGGATTAATAATTATGAACAGAACATTAAAGATCGTGTTAAGTCTTACAGCCACACTGATTGTAATCCTCATTGCATTCGGCATAATATCCTATTCTGTACTTAAGGGTAAAATTCCGGAATATAACGGTGAGCAAGTTGTAAGCGGGTTAATTAATGATGTCCATGTTTATCGTGATAGTTTTGCAGTTCCTTACATCATTGCGGAAGATGAGCTTGATGCGGCATTTGCGCTGGGGTATGTTCACGCTCAAGAACGGTTATTCCAAATGGATATGACAAGAAGAGCTGGTGAGGGAAGATTAAGTGAAGTTCTTGGAAGCAAAACTATTCCTTACGATAAAATGTTCCGAACATTAGGTCTGTATAAAATCGTTTGTCGTGATTATGAAAAATTAGATACTCTGTCTAAAAAATACCTGGATGCATATTCCAAAGGAGTAAACGCATATATAAAAAATGCAGATGGCAACTTAACTTTTGAGTTTGATGTGTTGGGTTATGATCCGTATCCTTGGAAACCCGAACACAGTTTGGTGTTGGCAAAACTGCTGGCTTGGGAGTTGAATATAAGCTGGTGGACTGACATTGCGTTTTCAGACTTGGTGCAGAAATTAGGTGTGGAAAAGGTTGCGGAGATAATTCCAGATTTTGATGAAAACGCTCCAACTATTATTCCTTCTAAACTTAAAAAGCTTGCCAAAATTCCTTTAGGTCTTTACCAAGTTGATAAAAAATACAGGGAGTTTGCCGGCTTTGTAGGAACGCATATTGGCTCGAACAATTGGGTGGTTAACGGGAAGAAATCTGAAAGCGGCAGTGTGCTTATTGCAAATGACCCTCATCTTGCATTTCAAGCGCCGGGTAAATTTATGTTCGCTGTTATCAGAAGTAACGGCTGGAATGCCGAGGGATTCACCGCGCCGGGTCTCCCCGCGTTTATTATCGGTAAGAACCAAAATATTGCTTGGGTATTAACAAATGTTATGGCTGATGATTCTGATTTTTATCTTGAAACGCTTGACTCTACGAAAACTCATTATCTTCTGAATGATGAATGGAAGGAATTAGACATTGCTTCGGACACGATTGTAGTAAAAGATTCTGCGAACGTGATCTTTGATATCGCTAAAACTCATAGAGGACCGATTATATCCGGGATTCATCCGTATGATGTACTATACAAAAATAAATATCAGGATGAAGCAACATTAAGTATGCGGTGGACGGCGCTCGGGTTCACCGATGAAGTTTTCACTCTGCTTTCGGTCAACAAAGCAAAAGACTGGAATGATTTTACAGCAGCGTTGAAGCATTTTGTTGCTCCGGGACAAAATTTTGTTTACGGTGATGATCAGGGAAACATCGGGTATGTCTGTGCTGTTAAACTGCCAATTCGAAGCGATAATAGTCCCTCAATGGTTTACGACGGCACTACAACAAAATATGATTGGAAAGGTTTTGTACCGTATAGTAAAATGCCGAAACTATTTAATCCCCCACAGAATTATATTGCATCGGCTAATAATAAAACGATCAAAGATTTTCCGTATCACATCTCAAACCTTTGGGAACCAGCATCAAGAATAAAAAGAATTACCGAGCTTCTGACTTCAAAAAAGACTCATTCAATTGAAGATTTCAAAAAATATCAAATGGATTTCTATTCCTTTTATGCAAAAGATATCACAAAACATGTTGTTGAAGCTTTTGGCGAAGATGAGATTGATGATCAAAATCTAAAATTAGCTGTGGATCTTTTATCGAAGTGGGATTTTGTGATGGATAAGCAAAGTCAGACTCCTACTATCTATGCAGTCTTTTTCCAAAAACTTATGGAGAATATTTTTCTTGATGAAATGGGAAAAGAATTATTCAATGAATATATTTTCGTGGCGAATGTCCCTTATCGAAAAATTCAAGAGATGTTAAAAAATGAGAATTCAAGCTGGTGGGATAATATTAAAACCGAGAAGGTTGAGACCAAGAATGAGATCATTAAACAGAGTCTTATTGATGCAGTTAAAGAATTGGAAGGGAAATTTGGTAATAACGTTGCTGACTGGCAGTGGCGCAATCTTCACTCTGTCACTTTTGCACATCCGTTCAGTGGAGCTTCGCCGCTTTTAGGCAAGGTGCTTGATATTGGTCCGTTTCCCATTAGCGGAGATGGGACAACTATTTTTAACACAGAGTATTCTTTTACCAAACCATATAAATCCAAACTTGGTCCGGCGCTCCGTTTTCTATATGATTTTGCAAAACCGGATGAAGTTAATTTTATTCTTACAACCGGAGAAGCCGGGTACTTTATGAGTGATCATTATGATGATATGACAGAAATGTGGTTAAAAGGTAAATATATCAAAGTGAATATTAACACATCTGATATTAGTTCAAGAGGATATGATCTTTTACAACTCAGGAAAGAATAAAACAATTATAAAATCATAAGAAAATAGAAGCATAAAATTGTAAATTACATAGTTAAAAAATTGTGAGAAAAGATGCGAGTTACAGAACACTTAGCAAAAGCAAATGAAACTCTAATAAGTTTTGAAATTATTCCACCCAAAAGGGGAGGAAACATAAGGGAATTATTGGATACTCTTGAAGATATTGTTCATTACAATCCTCCTTATATCGATATTACAAGTCATGCAGCAGAAGTGGTTTATGAAGAAACCTCTGCCGGTGAATTCCAGATGAAAATCAAACGTAAGCGTCCAGGCACACTTGGAATTTGTGCTCTCATCCAGAATAAATACAGCATCGATGCAGTGCCTCATGTTATCTGTCAAGGTTTCACAAAAGAAGAAACAGAAGATTTTTTAATTGAACTGCACTATTTAGGAATTGATAATCTACTAGCCGTTAGAGGGGATGACAGCGGTTATAAAAAGGCGACTAAATTCGGTAGAACAGTCAATGTTCATGCAGTTGATCTTGTAAAGCAGATTCATGATATGAATAGAGGTAAATATATTGAAGATACACTGGTAGAAGCCGAACCTACTAATTTCTGTATTGGTATTGGCGGATATCCCGAAAAACATTTTGAAGCACCAAATAGGGATATTGATATTCAACATGCAAAAGAAAAGGTTGAAGCTGGTGCCGAATATATTGTAACCCAGATGTTTTTCGATAATAATAAATATTACGATTACGTTGAAAAATGTAGAGCGCATGGAATTGATGTCCCGATTATTCCAGGTCTAAAAATACTGACTAGTAAAAATCAAGTAACATCAATTCCCCGCAATTTCTATATTGATATTCCTGAAGAATTTGCAAACGAAATAACCGAAGCAAACCCGGAGCATGTATTAGAAGTTGGAATAAACTGGTCTGCAAAACAGGTTGAGGATTTGATAAACAATAAAGTACCTGCAATACATTTTTACATAATGCAGAATTCAAATCCGATAAATAAATTGATGAAAAAATTAAATTTGTGATATGGAACCGAAACTAAAAAGATTAAGACAATCTGCGGTAATTCCTAAAAAACTTAAATGGGGAGTTGCCGGGTGCGGTCATTTTCTTGAAAATACATTTCTTCCAACATTTCAGCATTTAAAAAAAAGCAAACTTATATCGGTTTACAGCTCAAATATTAGTCGTGCTAATTTCATTGCCGATAAATTTAACGCAAGTGAAAGTTTTAACGATTATAATGAATTTTTGAGGAGCGATATTGAAGCGGTATATATTTCAAGCAAAAATTCCGATCATTATTGGCAAGTAATTGAAGCGGCAAAAGCAGGCAAACATATTCTCTGCGAAAAACCTTTGGCAATGACAGCGAGAGAAGCCCAGAAAATGGTTGACATCTGTAATAAAAAAAATGTAAAATTAACAATCAATTATGTTTTTCGATATCATCCGATTATTAAAAAGACGAAGGAGCTTATCGATAGTAATCTACTTGGCAAACTGATCTCAATTTCTGCAAATTTCAATATCGACTTTAAACCGAATGATAATTTTAGATTTATCCGCGAACAAAGCGGTGGCGGAGCGCTCCGCGATTTAGGGACTCACACTATCGATATGCTTAGATATCTGGGAGGAGAAATAACAGATATACAAGGTGTAATAGATAATGTAGTATATATCGGAGAAGTTGAAGATTTTGCCAGTGCAATTGTTAGGTTCGAGAGCGGAGGATATGGAGGTTTCAATGTCTCGTACAATGTACAGAATCCTCACAACAGAATTGAAATTCTCGGTTTTAATGGAGTAATTGTTATAGAAAATTTAATAGCAGGAAAAAATGCAACTGCTAAAATGACTATCCATCTGAAGAATGAAGCTAAAAGAGCTTTCAGAAGAAGAGCAAACAGGCAGCTATATCTTTTGCGTTCTGTTCAAAAAGCTTTCCATAAAGATAAACCTCTTTTGGTTACCGGTTACGACGGTTTGGTTAATATGCGTTTAATGGAAGAACTAGAGAAAAAGGCTCGTGGATAAAAACAGTACTATCGGACTTATCATTGGCGGGGCATCTCCCGAACGAGCTGTTTCAAAACTTACCGGCAGAGGAGTGTTCGAGGCGCTGCAGAACTTGGGATATAATGTTAAACTAATCGATCCGGCTTACGGCATTGACCAGCCAGCCAATATTGAAGATTATTTTGCTGAGTGCGACTGTAACCCCATCTCGCACCAAAATTATTTAGAAGCTATTAACTCTCATCTTTTTGATGATATTGATATTGCTTTTATTGCGTTGCACGGAAGCTGGGGAGAAGACGGCACGATTCAATCATTGCTGGAATTTAGAAATAAACCTTATACCGGCTCAGGAATATTAGCTTGTGCAGCATCAATGGATAAGGGAATAACAAAAAGTATTATAAAGCATTA
>JAADIB010000220.1 GCA_013151565.1 Chlorobiota bacterium | reverse complement strand
TTTTTGAACGACCAAAAATAAGGTCAGGCTAAGAAATACCTGCCGTAACCTTGCTTGTCTTTTGTCCGGAATGTATTAAAAAATGGAATATCTCTCATTATTTTTTGAAAATTCTTTCTTACTTTTTGATTGATTAAAAAGTAAGAAAAAAATCACCGTTTCTTTTCACAATTATGAAAGGTAAAAAAAAGATAAGCAAGGTTGTAACGGTTATTGCTTATACAAGCTCCTAAGCTCAAACATGAGGGCACCTCTAAAAGCCATATACGGCATAGCTTTAATAAGACTTTGCCGTAGGCAAGGCGCAGCAACGCAGACATAGCAAAGCTTATGTCAAGGAAGCTGCAACGATGTCTATGGCAAAGTCTTTGAAGCCCGAAGGGAAGGCAAATATAGGGCAATCTTCGGTGATCTGTTTTATTGACTTAACTGTACATTAGGTCTTCAAAAACAGTTCATCAAATCTTGCTCCCATATTTGCCTTCTATGATCCGCATATGGCTCTTAGAGTTGTCCTTAATTTTTTATACGCTTCATCAAAAGATTTTCTTAACATCTTTTCTCAAATGCGGACAAAAAGAGAAGAAAAGCTGTTTGATATAAATTATGCTGCCGTTTCTAAAGCTGTTGGGAGATTTGAAAAAAAAGATTGAAGAAGGCGGAATAATTTCAGAGATGAGCAAAATAATAGTAAAAGCATTGAAATAAAAGAAGAATGTTTAATGTTGAGACCCCTCCCCTACTCTACTTTATGAACTAATCAATTAGAGTTGTCTATGTTTCTCAAATGTGATATAGTAAAAGGAAATTTGGGGGAAACAAGTAGTTCATATATTAATCGTTATATATAAAAGAGTGTTTCAAGGAATGAAATTATGAAAAGAAATGAATAATCCGAAAGCATTTATTTCTTACGCTTGGGAAAGCGATGAAATCAAAATATGGGTAAAGGAACTTGCAACTGAATTGCGAAATGACGGAATTGATGCAAAACTTGACCAATGGGATGTTGTTCCTGGAGACCAAATGCCACACTTTATGGAAAAATCGGTTAGAGAAAATGATTATGTCCTAATTATTTGTACTCCGAAATACAAATCCAAATCAGAAAACAGAATTGGTGGTGTTGGATATGAAGGAGATATTATGACAGCCGAAGTTCTACAAAACTCAAATCATAGAAAATTTATCCCAATTCTTAAATCAGGAACCAAAGACTCTTCGATTCCCTCTTGGCTTCAAGGCAAATATTATGTTGACTTGTCAAATGAAACACATTATGACAATAATTATTCGGACTTAACGACAACCTTATTAAATGCAAGAGAAACCGCTCCTAAACTTGGAACAACCTTGAGGAGAACAACAACTGAAACACAAACACAAAAACCTAAGACGGAACCTGTACCTAAAGATGAACCAATAAAAATTAAAGGAATTGTAATAGATGAAATCACTCAACCTCTCAATGACGGGACAGCGGGAAGTGGACTGTATAGAATTCCATTCGAGTTAAATAAAACCCCGAATTTTGAGTGGAGAGAACTATTTGTAAATGCTTGGAATCGTCCACCTCGTTGGACTTCAATGCATAGACCGGGAATTGCATCAGCATACGGAAATCAAATAATTTTAGACGGAACAACCATTGAAGAAGTTGAAAAATATCATAAAGATACTCTTAAATTGGCTGTAGATGTTGCTAATCAACAATTAGAACAAATTAATTTGAAAAAACAGCAACAAGAGGAAAGGGAACGAATTGAAAAAGAAAAACACAAAAAGAATATTGACGACATTAGCAACAGAATTAGTTTTGACTAATAAAAAACGGCATACAACAATGTATAAGAATAATAGCCGAGACAGTAGTAAATTCAAGGATTGCAGCCCGCTTCAACTTTGTCGTAAGTTGAAAGTTTTGAGTTCTGAAATCGGCTACTATTCTTATACTCACCGTTGGCATTTATTGCAAAAAAACAGCAGTATAGATAGATTAATGACTAGAAATGATTTTATATCTTTGAGGTTAACAAAACAAAAAATAATATGACAAAAGAAACTTCAATCAAACTCTTCGAATCGAAACAAATAAGAGTCTATTGGGATAATGAAAAAGAGAAATGGTATTTCTCTATTATTGACATCATTGAGACTCTTACCGGCAGCCAAAACCCCCGAAGATATTGGAGTGACTTAAAAAGGAAACTTGTTAAAGAGGGCTATATTGAACTGTACGAAAATATCGTACAGTTGAAATTAAAAGCTCCTGATGGCAAAATGCGACAAACAGATTGTGCCGATACAGAAAGACTTTTAAGAATTATTCAATCCGTCCCATCTCCAAAAGCAGAGCCATTTAAAAGATGGTTAGCCAAAGTCGGTTACGAAAGAATTGAAGAAACGGAAGACCCTGAAAAAGCTTTTGACAGAGCAATGGAAACCTACCTGAAGAAAGGGTACTCAAAAAATTGGGTCAATCAGAGACTAAAAAGCATTGAAGTACGAAAAGATTTAACGAATGAATGGGAATTACGTGGAGTAAAAAAAGGTTTGGAGTATGCAATATTGACAGATGAAATTACAAAGGCGTGGGCTGGAATTACTGCCAAGCAATACAAAAATATAAAGAACTTAAAGAAGGAAAATCTTCGTGATAATATGACTAATCTTGAGTTGATTTTAAATATGCTTGCAGAAACATCAACCACAGAAATATCTAAAGAACAAAAGCCAAAAACATTTAAAGAAAATAAAAGTGTTGCGCACAAAGGCGGATCTGTCGCCGGCAATGCAAGAAAAGATTTGGAAAGAAAATTAGGAAGAAGTGTAATAAGTCCGTTAAACGCAAATGAATTAGGAAAGAGAGAAAATAAAAAAATTGAGGACAATGAATAAAAAGCAACGAAATGCTAACAATGCATATAGCTTATGGCTGGTAAATATTGATTATGAACATTTTAGCTATAAATATAAATAACGGTAAGCAGAAAGTTTTGTGCTCCGAAAATCGCCACAAGCCATATGATTACTGTTGTGTGTAATCCTCCTACGAGAAAAATACCGTTGAATATTTTTGTTAACATCGGGGAAAGGATTAAATAAAAGAATAAAAATGAAAAATAGCACAAATAGTAATCGCATGATAATCAGCAATTACTTTTGATGTTGGTTGGAATTAAAAAAATCAAAATGAATGAGACAGAAAAAAATGAAATACTTTCTCTTAGCAAAGATCTTGGAGAAGTTGGCCTTGATAGTTTGTTGGAAAATTCTACTTCCGGGCGGTTCTGACGAAAATGGGTTAGTTTCAGGCTCTTTTTTCCGATACAAGCTCGATCTTTAACTTACAGTTCAATGCCTTAGCGTATCTTTTTAGAGTAACGATAGACGGCGAATGCTTTCCGCTTAACAGTGATGATTCTAAGCGAGCTATTGAAGAAGCCTTAACATTCATGCGTTTCGCTATATCGGTTTGTGTCAGACCTGATTGCCTGCGCGCCAGAAGTATTTTTCTCAGCAGATCAAATTCCGGTTCCAGTGCGTTATATTCTTCTTTTGTTTCTTTGTTTTGCAATGCTTTTTCTTTAAGCTCTTTATGCTCCATATTGAACCTCCGTTAATCTTGATAGAGCTATTTTTAACTCCTTTTTTGGAGTTTTTTGTGTTTTTTTAATGAACAGGTGAAGCATTATGATTTTTCTTGCTCTAATACAAAAGAATATTCTTGCAATACCTTCTGTTCCTCATAACGCGTAATTCAAACAGGTTTTTCCCCATAGCTCTGGTATGTGGCAATCCAAGATCGGGGCCAGATTCAAGCATAAGATCGGTCAAACGCAGATATCTTGCCAGCAACCCGGATTGAAATTCTAATATTTCCTTCTCTAATTTCCTATTGAAATATCCGATTCTTCCATTCCATCATATAATTATAACATATTTGTTATATAAGATCAACCGTTTTTGCATGTAGATTGTAGAAGATAGCCTCTTGGATAAATAATGAAATAATTTTACAAATACTTGTTTTTTTAAACAAGCCCGGACATTCTACCTGCTACTGCAAACTGGAAATATAGTACGGGATCTCAACATTTGGCATTCGGTTATTCTTCTAATATACCTATTGCCTGGCTGTTTGACATTAATTATGCTGCCGTTTCCAAAGCTATTGGGAGATTTGAAAAAAAGATTGAAGAAGGCAGAAAGGCACATGGCAATTCCTTTATTGCCAGTGTTTTTTTGAGATTGCTTCGCTGACGCTCGCAATGACGGAGGGGAAATTTCAAGGCAATGATTTTTCTTCTTTTGTCACTGCGAGGCCAAAGGCCGCGGCAGTTTCAGTGTATCACAGGCATCCTGCCTGTGGTGAGATTGCTCCACTGATGTTCTTTTCTTTGTCTTATTCTCTTCACCCGCGTTGGGAAATGTGCGTTAATAAAATCGGTATATTATGCGTTAAGAAAAAATAATGTTTGAACAGAAAATTAGGAAAGATTATAATTTTAAACATAATCTATATTTACTGAATTGCTTTGTAATCAGATAAAATGTGAGTTTTATTTTTTTAGTATAATATGCCGGTTTTTAGCATATTTCACTCAGCGGCGACTTTTTGCTTACTTTTTGGTCGTTCAAAAAGTAAGAAAGAAAAAGAGTATTTGAGATTACCGCATATCCTTCGGGTGTTCGCAACGAAAGAGAAAACCTTTGCAACACTATTCTTTCCTACTTGTTATTGCTATGAGCAAAGTGACCTGTCTGCGTGCGGACACGCACAGGCAGGCGAAGCATCTCACCACAGGCAGGATGCCTATGATACATTAAAGAAACTGAGATTGCTTCGCTTTGCTCACAATGACATTTTTCAACACAGTTTCAGAGATGAGCAAAACGATAGCAAAAGCATTGAAGGAAAGGAGGAATGTTTAATGCTGGGATGTGACCCTCCCCTACTCTGCCCTAATCGTTATTTATAATGCGTCCACATTCTTAAAATTCTCACCGCCATTGTTTCTTCATTTATCTGATAGATAAGCCTGTGCTGAATATTAATTCTTCTTGAATATGCTCCTTTCAAATCTCCGACAAGCTTTTCATAAGACGGAGGATTTTGAAAAGGATTTGATTTGAGTATTTCTATGAGTTCTTTTGCCCTTTTGTCCAAACCTGCATTTTTCAATTTTTTCGCGTCTTTTTGCGATGCTCTCGAATAGAATATCTTATATTTCACCATTCAATTTTTTCTACAAATTCACCGTTCGGTTTTTTCATCTCTTCTCTTATAGATTCCGCAAGGTCTGGAATAGATTTTATATACATAGTTTCTTCTATAGATCTCCAGTCCTCTTCACTTATCAATACAGCGTTGTTTCTTTTGCCCTTAATTAACACCGGTTTATGTGATTGCGCTGTTTCATCTATAAGTTTATATATATTTGCTCTTGCTTCTGATACAGTTATAACATTTTTCATAAAAACCTCCTTTTAAAGATAGTACTGCTTTACGTACGCTTCGTCAACTTATTTCTTGCAAAAAGGGATTCCATCGGCACATTAATCTCAACGGGAATAAAGGTAAATAACCGTTCGCCCTCAGGACTTCAGAGATTTTTGAGGATAGATTTATATTTGTCAGGATGTTAGGTCGAGATAATGACACCTATACCACTTCAACTATCGGTGCAAAGCCTAAAACTTCACCTTCAATTTTATGAGAAAGCACCATCACCTCATGCCTTATGCCAAGTCCATTTTCAAGGTATACTCCGGGTTCTATTGTAAAAACCATATTCGGTTCTATTATCTGTTTGCTTGACGGGCCGATCCAGGGAAGTTCGTGAATTGCCAATC
>JAADIB010000349.1 GCA_013151565.1 Chlorobiota bacterium | reverse complement strand
CTCCGGCAGTATCGGGAAGAATGCTCAAGCACTGGCATTATGAAGGTCTAAAACATTTGATAGTAATAAAATGTCGGCTGCTGCAAATAATTGCATAGTTGCTGCGGTCGTAATCTGCCGGAAGGAATGCTCAAAATTTATGTTAAAAATAATATCAGATTCGAATATGTTCTCAACGATCTTTGGTATGCATCAAGTAAGAATATGATGCGGGTTAAAGAATCGCTAAAAAAAGATTTTATACTGCTAATCTTGTTTCTATGAAATACTTGTAAGTTTATTGAAATTATTTGTAAGGAGCAGCATTTATTATTAGTAGCTGAAGATTAGCTCGCGGGGAATAAACTTTGTTTTGGACAGATATGTTGTTCTTGAAAAATAACGGTAACTTTCTTTTAATTTGCTTTTCGAAATTTGTATTTTAGTTGTTCAAATCAAACATAAATAACTATTTTTGAGAAAAGTTATGAAACGATTATTTATAATAAGTTTTTTACTCATATTTATTTCCCAACCGATTCTCGGTCAGAATAAAAAAGCGCTTACCGTAAAAGATTTGTGGGCAATGCAGCGTATCGGCAGTTTTGATCTTTCTCCGGATGGAAGCATGCTCGTGTTTTCCGTAACAAAATATAATATGGATAAGAATAAAGGTAACACGGATATCTGGTCGATTAACGCGGATGGTACGGATTTACATCCGTTAAAAAACTCACCCGGAAATGAATCTGATCCTAAATTTTTATCCGGTGGGAAAAGAATTTCGTATTCCTACAAAAATCAAATTTGGTTATGTAATTTGGACGGAAGCAGTACAAAGCAATTAACGAATTTGTCGACCGGAGCTTCGGGAGCAATTTGGTCGCACAGCGGTAAAAAGCTCTTGTTTGTTTCCAGTGTTTATCCGGATTGTAAAAGTGATTCGTGCAATAAAATTAAAAATGATGAATTAAAAAACAATCCGGTAAAAGCTAAAATATTTACGGAATTGATGTATAGAGATTGGGACCACTGGCGGGGTAAAAAAAGAAGTCACTTGTTTTTTTTGGACTTAACAACAGATGCTATTACAGATTTAACTTTTCAGAGCGTTCATGATGTGCCCCCTATTGATTTGGGCGGCGCACAAGATTATACGTTTTCGCCCGATGGAAACGAAGTAGCTTATACGATGAATAGATCTAAAGTGCTTGCTATAAGCACGAATAATGATATTTTCATAATAAAGTTGAAAGATCTGAACAAAACCGGAATAACTCCTTCAACTAAAATTTCTACGAGTTTGGGAAACGATAATAATCCGGTTTATTCTCCCGATGGAAAATATATAGCATTTCTTTCTATGAAGCAAGCCGGATTTGAAGCCGATAAACAAAGAATAATGCTGTATAATAGAGCAACAAGCGAGCTTAAAAATTTATCAGGTAATTTGGATGTATCTGCTCACCAATTAGTCTGGTCACCCGATTCACGGTTTGTTTATTTTACTGCGGCAAATGAAATAAATAACTCCATTTATAAAATGGATATTAAAACCGGCAGCAGCTCGGTTATTATTAAAGATAGATATAATACCGGTATACTGGTTTCGAGTGACGGCAGCAAAATTTATTTTAAACAACAGCGCTCTACTCAACCGTATGAACTTTTCTCTGCTACGTCAAACGGGAAGAATTTGCAGCCGATTACTCATTTGAATAAACAGAGATTAAAAAATATTGAGATGAACGATTTGGATACATTTTGGGCAATTGGCGCAGGGAATGCAAAGGTACAATCAATTTTAATCAGGCCTCCGTTTTTTAATCCGAAGAAAAAGTATCCAATGATTTTTCTTATTCACGGCGGACCTCAAGGTCATTGGAGCGATGATTTTCATTATAGGTGGAATATTCAGTTATTTGCTTCAAAAGGGTATGTTGTCGTAGCTCCGAACCCGCGAGGCAGCATAGGATACGGACAAAAATTTACGGACGAGGTTTCTAAAGATTGGGGCGGAAAACCATATATCGACTTAATGAATTCGTATGACTATGCGCTTAAACATTTTAATTTTATAGATAAAAATAATACTTTTGCTGCCGGAGCTTCATACGGCGGTTATATGATTAACTGGATAGAAGGACATACAAACCGTTTTAATGCATTGGTTTGCCATGACGGGGTTTTTGATTTAACAAGCATGTACGGATCTACCGAAGAGCTTTGGTTTCCCGAATGGGAATTTGACGGAACTCCCTGGGAAAATCGAACCCTTTATAAAAAATGGTCGCCCCATATATTTGTTCAAAATTTCAAAACTCCTATGCTGGTTATTCACGGAGCGCATGATTTCAGAGTCCCTGAAACACAAGCAATGGAATTGTTTACTTCTTTGCAAAGAATGGGTGTTGAGAGTAAGTTTTTATATTTCCCCGACGAAACTCATTTTGTACAAAAACCGCTAAATTCAAAATTATGGTGGAGTACAATATTTAACTGGTTTGAAGATCATAAAAAGGAGAATCTAAAATGAGAGATGAGTTAAATGATCCTATCGTGGATACAGTAGAAGATTTTTATGAACACTCCATAAATATGGACGATATAGAAAGTTTTGACATGGATAAAGATTTTGAAAAAAAGAAAGAGTTTGTAGAAGAAAATTTGTGGGCAAAATTGGAAAAATTCGGAAAGAAAATTTCCTTTGCAAAAGATATTCTGGCATTGTTTAGATACATGCAAGATCCAAATGTTCCTTGGTATAGAAAGTCAATTGTGGTTGGAGCATTAATTTATTTTATTGTTCCGATTGATGCTGTTCCCGATTTAATACCATTGGTCGGTTACTTAGACGATTTGGGAGTAATCACTGCAGTGCTAAAGTTCCTGGGTCATGAGTTAATTCCTTATTATGATAAATGATATTATAATTGGGATTGTTCAAAATTGATTTTGTCATATAACATAAAAGTATTAAGATTTAATAATTAAGGGTATAATGAATTTCCAAATAAAAAAGAGTAAAATAGTTTTTAAAGGCAGAGTGTTTGATTTACAGGTTGATGAAATTGAATATAATAGCGGGAACAAAGGAATTCGTGAAGTAGCGGTACATAACGGCGGAGCGGTTGTAGTTCCTGTTAAAAATAATGGGAAAATAATTATGGTTAAACAATTCCGTTATCCGTTTCAAGATTTTCTTTTGGAGCTGCCTGCAGGTAAACTTGAAAAAGACGAAGATCCGAAACTGTGTGCTACAAGGGAACTTACGGAGGAAACCGGCTATAGGTCTAAACAAGTTACAAAGCTCGGGAAAATTTATACTACTCCGGGTTTCTGCACCGAAGTTTTACATATATATTTAGCTGAAAAATTATTACCCGGCAATTCTAACCGGGAAGAAGGCGAATACGGTATGGAAGTATTTGAATTTTCTTTGGAAGAATTGGACGAAAAAATTAAGAGCGGTGAGATTGTGGACTCAAAAACAATAAGCGGTCTGCATATGTATAAATTAAGATTATCAAGTTAATAGAATTAAAATATTTCTTAAAAGATTTTCATTTTAGACTTCTTGGAACTCAGCTTGCAAAAAACCGTTTCTCTCAGAAAATAAGATTTCAATCATCCTAATTGAATCCGTTTTTAAGTTTTACCATCATATTTCATGATTGAAACTTTTTAGACAGGAAATTGTATCATTATCGAAATTCAATTACCGAATAAGAGAATAAAAAAACAAATAAAAAGATAAAGAGGTATAGATTATGGCATTTAACTTCGACAAACTTACGGTGAAGGCACAGGAAGTGGTTCAGAGTGCAGTAGAAATTGCACAGAATTATAATAACCAAGTTGTGGAGCCTGAGCATTTGTTAGCCGCGATGCTACAGGATGCCGGCGGTGTTGCGGAATCGATGATTCAAAAAACCGGCGCAAATGTTAATCAGCTAAAAATAAAAATTGGAGAATTATTAGAAAAATTACCAAAGGTTACCGGAGCGGGAATAGGAAACCAGCAAATGTCCATGAATACAGCTCAATTATTAGACAAGGCTGTTGAAGAGGCGCGAAATTTGAAGGATGAATTTATTTCCACCGAACATCTTCTGCTTGCAATGACAAGTGATTCGGGTAATGTTGGTAAATTACTAAATGATAGTGGGATCTCTAAAAATGTTGTTCTTACCGGACTTAAAGACATTCGCGGATCTCAGAGGGTAACTTCTCAAAATGCAGAAGATACTTATCAGTCCTTGAAAAAATTCGGTCGTGATCTTAACGAACTAGCAAAAGCAGGGAAGCTGGATCCGGTAATTGGTCGTGACGAAGAAATACGCAGGGTGCTTCAAGTTTTATCAAGAAGAACAAAAAACAATCCTGTTCTAATTGGTGAACCCGGTGTTGGTAAAACAGCTATTGCGGAAGGAATTGCTCAGCGAATTGTTTCGGGCGATGTTCCTGAAAATTTAAAAACCAAAAGAATTGTTGCATTGGATTTAGGTTCGTTGGTTGCCGGTACAAAATTCCGCGGTCAATTCGAAGAAAGAATGAAAGCAATTATTAAAGAAGTGCAGGACTCCAACGGGGAAGTGATTTTATTCATAGATGAAATGCATCAGTTGGTTGGTGCGGGAAAAACCGATGGGGCAATGGATGCGGCAAACATTCTTAAACCAGCATTGGCTCGCGGCGAGCTTCATGCAATCGGAGCAACAACATTAAAAGAATACAAACAAAACATTGAAAAAGATGCTGCGCTTGAAAGAAGATTTCAGCCAGTAATAATTCAAGAACCGAATGAAGAAGACGCAATATCAATCTTGCGCGGATTGAAAGAACGTTACGAGGTTCATCATGGAGTTAGAATAACAGACGGTGCAATAGTTGCTGCTGTTCAGCTTTCCAGCAGATATATAACAGATAGATTTTTACCCGACAAAGCAATTGATTTGATTGATGAATCAGCTTCTAAATTGAGAATTGAAATTGATTCGATGCCGGAAGAACTGGACGCTCTCGAGAGAAAAGTAAAACAGCTCGAGATTGAGCGCGAAGCTTTAAAAAGAGAAAAGGATGATGCTTCAATATCCAGGTTGGAGGAAATTAAAAAAGAGCTTGGTAATCTTGAAGAACAGCGAAACAAATTGCGTGTACATTGGGAATTAGAAAAAGCAAAGATCAAGGAAATAAGAAAAATTAAAAGTGATATTGAGAACGCAAAAACAGATGCCGATAGATATGAACGCGAGGGCGATCTTGGAAAAGTTGCGGAATTACGTTACGGTGTTATTACCGAATTGGAAAAGAAACTTAAAGATGAGACCAAAAAACTTGCGGAGATTCAAAAGAACAGCAGAATGCTGAAAGAGGAGGTTGAGGCTGAGGACATTGCCGAGATAGTTTCCAAATGGACAGGCATTCCGGTGAGCAAAATGCTGGAAAGTGAAAAGAGTAAGTTACTAAGGATGGAAGACGAATTACACAAACGTGTTGTCGGCCAGGATGAAGCGGTTAAAGCGGTCTCGGATGCAATTAGAAGATCGAGAGCAGGTTTGCAAGATCCTTCCCGTCCGATTGGCTCTTTCATATTTATCGGTACGACCGGCGTTGGTAAAACGGAACTTGCTCGTGCATTAGCCGACTTCCTGTTTAACGATGAGCATGCAATGATTAGAATTGATATGTCCGAGTATATGGAAAAACATTCCGTTTCCAGGTTGGTCGGCGCACCTCCCGGATATGTTGGTTATGAAGAAGGCGGTCAGCTTACGGAAGCCGTGAGGCGTCGTCCCTATTCCGTACTGCTTCTTGATGAGATTGAGAAAGCTCATCCCGATGTATTTAATATTCTGCTGCAGGTTTTGGATGATGGTCGCTTAACGGATAACCAGGGCAGAACGGTCGATTTTAAGAATACAATAATTATTATGACGTC
>JAADIB010000207.1 GCA_013151565.1 Chlorobiota bacterium | reverse complement strand
GTTTACGGCTTTACTTTTAGCTTCTACGAGTTTTCTTGTTTTGTTTAATCCGAGTTCCTATTTCTTTCTGCAATCATTTTACGCGTTTTATTCAGTTCGTTTATTAAAAGCTGTTCGTCGGGTAGCTTCAACTTATACTCGGCAGCAAGGACTTTATTAGGCAAGCCTTCAAGAGAATATTTAGCTACTGCGGAATCTTTTTCAGCGCATAGAATTAAACCTACGGGTGGGTTTTCTCCTTTGTTGGTCCAATTTTCTTTCGCATAGTTTAAATACATGTGCATTTGTCCCGCATCGGTGTGAGAGAATTTCCCAACTTTTAAATCAATCACCACAAGACATTTCAGCTTTCTGTGGAAAAACAGAAGATCAATTCTATACCATTCGTTTCCTATTCTCAAACGTTTTTGTCTGCCGATAAAAGCGAAATCACTCCCAAGTTCAAGAAGAAAACTTTCGAGATGTTTAATAAGGGCTTCTTCCAAATCACTCTCGGAATATTCATCTTTCAATCCGAGAAATTCCAAAATGTAAGGGTCTTTAATTTCTTCTTCGGGAGAAAGAAGATCCTTTGCTTGTTTTTGTTCACCTTTTTTTATCATATCCGCTTTATTTTTGGAAAGCAACGTCCTTTCGTAAAATTGAGAAGATATTTGTCTATCCAATTGCCTCACCGACCAGCCGTTGCGGAGAGCTTCTTCTTCGTAAAATTTACGGGCTTCGTTGTCTTTAACGGATAATAATCTTACATAAGCTGACCAAGGAAGCTTGAAATAATTTGCAAGTTCTAAAAGCAAAGATTCATTTTCATATTGTTTTGTAGACGCAAGCGCTCCGATATCATGATTATTCAAAGATATGCCAGACAGTGTCTGGCTAATCTTTGGACGCTTATACATGTTATAAAATTGAATCATCTGTTGAAGATTTTGTCGAGAAAAACCTTTCCCAAATTTCAAAGTTAACTCAGAAGATAAACGCCGAAGTAGTTTTTCACCGTAATATTCTTCACGCTCTCTGCCTTGATACTCAAACTCCACAATTCTGTAACCGATAACCCAATAAGTTGCGGTAAGCAGAGCATTAATCGTTCTTGCGGATTCCTTGCGGGCGGTTTCTAGGAGTTTTGAAATGTCTCCGACTAAATCGGGATATGTACGTTTGCTCTCTTTTTCTTTCGCTGCCATTTTGTTTCTCTTCTAATTTTTAATTTTAAGTTTTTCAGCAGGAGCTTTGATCCCATAAAACTTCGCTCCGCGTCCACCTTCGATAGAGATCATAAAAGTTTCAGCTAGAGTTTCGTTGTTCAAAGTTTCTCTTATTTTCCTGTTTGCCTTGGAGACATTACCGCGGAAAGTTTGAATGCTTAGTTCTTCTTTTTTCCTGATCATTCTGCCGAGATCAATTCTATTTGTATCTAGAAACTCAAAAGATTCTTCGTGGTAGGAGTAGATCTTTTCCATAAAATCGAGCGATACTGAAAAACCGGAAAACCGTTCGTCTCCTAATCCATCAATTACTCTTTCGGCAAAATATCTGTAATAACAAAATTCTATTGGGGAAAGGGGGATTAGCGCATTGTCAATTATCAACTGTCCATTTGGCACGTTGATTTCCGCCGTTGGAATAAGATCGTTTTTCAGTTTTGCAACTTCATTTTTTAGGCTTACAATTTTGGGGAGTGCTGTATCAAGTCTTACGGGTACATTAGCAGAAGTTCCGAATCTCGGGTCTTTTACTTGGATCAAGTTTAGGGGATATTCCTCTGAAAATTCACCGGATTCACCGAGCAAGATCCAGCAAGCCTGCATTGATGGCGTGCCGGAAGTAATGGAAGCAGTATAACTTATGCCGTCCTCTTTTTTCAGATTATTGGTAACCTCTTTTAGTTTAATGTAAATTTCATTATGGTCTGTTACATCTTTAATATCAAGTAAAGTATCGCTTACTTTTTTCACAAGCTTCTGCTTCTTTATTTCTTTCTTTAGATGAACAACAATTTCGGTATAAGTCAAGCTATTGGTTTTGTTATCATTCCATAATAATATTACTTCATCGAACTTTTCATTTCTTAGAGCGGTGATTATTGCGCCTTCACTGTTGTTCTCGATAAGTTTACCGGCATCATTAGTGCCGACGAAAGAGAGGAGTATTCTTTTTTGATTTGGCATATCTAACTCAATTAATTATTTGTATAAAACTAATCCGAAAATTAGGCAAAAGCAAGGAATAGAACGCTGACCCGCCTTAAGAACGTCGGGCAAGCCCGCCAAAAAGAAGGCGGGCAAGTTAAACAGATAGAACAGATTTGCACGGATTGAAATATTTATGTTTTTTAATAACAGTTTTGTTTTATAAAATAAATTGTTATCTTAAAATTAACTTCAATAATGAAATCGTTCTATTAGTGAGCTTATTAATTCATTCTAGAATATGGATAAAAGAAAATGAAGACAGTAATACTAATTCTAGTTTCATTCTTATCATTGACAAATGTATTTGGACAAAACAGTTGGGAATGGCAAAATTTCACGCCTGGTGAACTCTCATCTGTTTGTTTCGCTGACAACCTTAATGGATGGGCAGTAAGTTGGAATGGAGAAATTTTACACACTACAAATGGTGGTAAAGAATGGGAATATCAAAGAGCACTGCCTATTCAAACTGAACAATATATCGAGGTGTTTTTTTTGGATAAGAATGAAGGTTGGATTTGTGGCAGGAGTTTACAAGAAGCTTCGCTATTGTACACAACAAACTCAGGTGAGACTTGGGAAAGACAAAGCAATTTTGCAGCCAGAAAAAATTTATACTCCATATTTTTTATAGATGAAAATAATGGCTGGATTGGGAGTGATTCGGGGAAAATATTTAGGACAATAGATGGTGGTGAAAGCTGGGATGAAGTGACAGTCAATCCGGGTGAATGGGGTAATAGTATTTGGTCAATACAGTTTCTGAATAAAAATACCGGCTTTGCGATAATGGGAAAGAGCATTATTAAAACAGAGGATGGCGGTGCTTCCTGGCAAATAAAATATACTGATGATAATTATAATTATTCTTTATCTACTGTTTATTTTTTAGATTCGCTGAATGGATGGGTAATTGGTGAAATTCGTAAACTTATACATACAACTGATGGCGGTAATACTTGGATTGAAGATAGTACTGTTGCTAAGTGGGGTGGTTACTTAAGCGATATCTATTTTGCAGATACATTACATGGTATTATAATAGGGAGATATGGAATTGATGCAGAAAAAGGATTCATTTGCAAAACCATCGATGGCGGAGCTAATTGGACAAGAAAAGAAGAAATGAAAGCGCTTAATAGCATAAGTGCTGTTGATAAAAAACATATATGGACAGTTGGACTGTCCTCAATATATTATTCAAATAATTTTGGTGTCGAATGGGAAAGTCAGGTTAGCGATATAACAGGAATGTTAAGTTCGTTATGCTTCATCGATGATGTGCATGGTTGGACTACCAGTTGGACTTTTACACCCGGATTATTTGAAACGACTGATGGTGGTAACTCATGGGTAAAAAAACTTGATGTTCGCGGGCGAGATTTATCTTTTATTGATAATTACGGCTGGGTACTAGCTTCGCATAGTATCTATTCCTCAAATGATAATTTTGATACATGGATTGAGCAGCCATTGGAGTTTTTTGTCGGTGGGGCAGAATCTATCTACTTCGTAAATAAAAATTTAGGTTTTTGTGTCGGATGGTTTGGACCAATAATTAAAACTGTTGACGGAGGAGATACTTGGACTGCATTAGATACTTCCAAGCATTATTATCTTCGCTCGGTTTATTTTTTAGATGAAAACCATGGGTGGGCAGCCGGTACTTATTTTGCTGAAAATAATCAGCCTGGTGATCCAACTTATGGGCATATATTGAGGACAACCGACGGCGGGCAAACCTGGAGTGAGTATGTTACCGATGACGGTTTTAGTTTAAGGGATATCTTTTTCATAGATAAAAATACCGGTTGGGCAGTTGGAGGTAATGCGGATCACTATGAATATCCATTGTTACATACAATCGATGGCGGCATATCGTGGTCAAAACAATCAAGTTTTTCTTCTAATTCATTAAGGTCAGTATACTTTATTGATAAAAATACTGGTTGGGTAACGAATTCGAATGGCACAATATTTAAAAGTACGGATGGAGGAAACACATGGAATGCACAATTTTCAACGAATACATCCTCGGGAAGAGGTTTTTCTCTAAATGCAATTCAATTTATAAATAGAAATATTGGTTGGGTTGTTGGAGATAATGGTGTCATTCTCAAGACGATTAATGGCGGTTCAACATTTGTTAATAATAATGGATCGTTACAATATTATAGAACAATTCAACTATACAGAAACTTTCCTAATCCATTTAACCCAAGTACAACAATTGAATATCAGATACCTCGCAATGGCGGATTAGTGAAGCTTAAAGTATATGATATAACTGGTCAAGAGATTGCAAAGCTTGTAAATAAAGAACAAGCTATGGGAAAATATAAAGTGGTTTTTGATGCTTCACGTCTATCATCAGGAGTATATTTCTACCGGTTGCAGTTTTCATCTAATAATGATCGAAGTTTCACGAAGTCAATGAAAATGGTTCTCCTTAAATAAATATTACTTTTCCGGTTTATAACTTACAATAGTAAACACATGTTAAATATATCTCCAATAAAATTTCAATATGCTTGAATTCAAGTTTAAGTATGCTTAACTTTACAAAAACAAAAAATCCAGTTACAAGAATCTAGTATCCAGTATATGCCGAGTATTTCAAAAGAGAATTACATTAAAGCCGTTTACAGTTTATGTCAGAATGATGCTCATTCCGTGTCAACTTCTGCTCTTGCTACAAAGTTGAATATAACAAATGCCGCCACAAGCGATATGGCAAAAGGACTTTCGAAGCAGGGCTTTATAAAATATGAAAAGTATAAAGGAGTTAGTTTAACACCGAAAGGTGAGAAAACAGCTATTGAAATTATAAGAAAACACCGGTTATGGGAATTGTTTTTGATGAAATCCTTAGAACTCGGCTGGGAAGAAGTTCACTCGGAAGCGGAGCACTTGGAACATCAGACAACAGAATTCTTGATGAATAAGATCGATGATTTTCTCGGTAATCCGAAATTCGATCCGCACGGTGAACCAATCCCGCAAAAAGACGGAACTATTCCGAATATGGAAGCACAAATTTCGCTGAATAAATCGCAGGTCGGAAAGGAATACCTTGTGAAAAGGGTAAATGATGAGTCGAAAGAGGTAATGGATTATTTTACGGAAATTGGATTGAACTTGAATTCTAAAATTAAGATAAAGAATTTCTTGAAATACGATAACTCAACAATAATAGAATTAAATGATAATGTTCATTCTTTCAGTGAAAAAATTGGTAAAAGAATTTTTATTTCACAATTAAATGAATAGTTATATATATAATAACCTGTATTAAACAAAATTTATTTTTAATTGCTACGTCCTTTAGGACGTGGAAAAAATAACGCAAAGTCTTGGACTTTAGTCCTCCATAGGAAAAGCATTTTGGGCTAAAGCCCGGTTTTTGTGTGGTGTTCTTACCACGACTTAAAAGTCGTGGTAATTAGCTAATTATTTTTTGTAAAGTGAGTTAATGGAATGCACATATCCGTTGGTTGACAGGAAAAATGTTTACTTTATTATAAATTTTAGGTGTATTAAATAAATGGAACCAATCTCTGCAATTATAATCGGCTTAATAGTATTACTGATCATAGCATTTGTAATGCTGCCTAAGAATGGCTTGATAGCAATCTGGAAACGGTATATCTCGGTATATCTGGAATGCAAAAAAGGTATTGAACGAAGATACTTTGAAACTTCTATATCAACTGGAAGAAGAAAGTATCCCATCAACAATACAGAATATTGAAAAAGCTCTCAAAATTTCATCGGGTAAAACCGATGAGCTAATAACAACGCTTGAAAAAACCGGGTTGATAGCAAGAGTTGACAATAAGATCGAGCTTACTACAGAAGGACGAAACTACTCTCTGCAGGTAATTCGTAATCACCGCTTGTGGGAAAAATTCTTAGCTGACGAAACGAGCACTAAAGAAGTCGATTGGCATACCGAGGCAGAACATGCCGAACACACTTT
>JAADIB010000156.1 GCA_013151565.1 Chlorobiota bacterium | reverse complement strand
AACGTCATTGCCGCTATTCCTTTCTAGTGGCAGGGGAAAGCAGCCGAGTGTCGGCCATCATGGGCAGCATTATGCAGCACCTGGGAATTGGCAAAACCCGCAATAAAAATAAGCGCCAAGCCAAGACTGGCCGCCAACAGCGCAGGCACGACCCGGGCGGAAAGGCTTTTGGAGATAGTGGGGGATGCACTGATGGTTCCGGTTTCATTATGCATTGTTGTTATCCTCTTTTTTTGGTATGAATCAGGGGTCTGGTTATTACTTACAAATCAAAGGGTTAGTTTGCCGCGCTGGCGCTGCCGACGTACCACCAGCCCGGTATTGTAAGCCATTTTCCGGCTTCTGTTTATACAAGTCTTTCGTCAGGCCCGGGAAACGGGCGATTATTGTTGCGGGAAGAGGAAAAAGAAGCTGCGGTGTTTCATTTTGAATGTACCAGTGTGCAACAACTGGAGGTAACACTCCGGGGTGCGGTCAGTTGCATTATTGGCCGGGGAAATTGTGGAGGCAGACAGGTTTTGTCATTAATCATTAACGTATCAGTGCGCATTATCGATCGACATCACCAGCGGCATAGTTGCATTTGCTCCCTCTCCTTCTTGAGGGCATAGCCGTCAGGCCAGGTCGGGTGATCGGGTAATCGACCAGGGTGGAACAAGCGCAGCGGTTCCACCAAAACGGGAACGGAATCTATTCAAGGTTCGATCAGCTATCGACGCCCACCCTGACTTGCCTTTGCCGATGAGTCGCTATTGCATCAGAGCTTTTTTCTCCTGTTTCAGGCAATCGGGGTTTTGTCAGCGGTCGTAAGCACAGGGACGATTTGTTGTTCCTCATAGCCTGTTGGTGGAACCGCTGCGCTTGTTCCACCCTACTTTACTTTGTGCTGAACAGGGCGGGAGAGGGATGGGGTGAGGGGTGAATTGCATCGGGGTTGATTCATGTGTCCGCACTCCGGGTCTCCCTGTTTCGGGTGAAGGAACAATTGGCCGTATAGCCGATTAATCCGGTTTTTAGCCGGTGGAGTATTTACATAAACAGTTTCTGTATCGCATCGACAGTTTGAATGAACTGTCAGTTCTTTAGACTGGTATTCCTGACCTTATCTTCCAAAAACCGGGTGATGGCCCGGGTGTATGTGTGAGCGGTTTTTGATCAGGTTAAGTCTGGGTACCAAAGCAGATACGCAGATACTTCCCTTAACACCTTGTTTGTGAATGAATTGAATGTGTCGATCCCGGAATATGGTGGTAACATTACCCACTTTTGATTTGTTATTATTCATATGTTAGCGTCGTCGCCATGTGTATGATTTTTATTTGAAATATGCTGTTTTATTGTACAGCAGTATGAAACATGAAGTTCGTAATTATGTAATATACAGACTCTGTATATTGAACTGTTATGCTCAGAAAATGCCCACTGAAAAAATAAATTCGGATTCGATTGATAGTCAAAATTAAAAGACTAAATAGATTTTCAAGTGGGACTCTTGAAAAATTACACACCATGTAATCGAAATCATATTTCAAGCGCTATATATTGTGTACCATCACGATTTTTCAGAGGTTTTCAAAGTGTTAAAATTAGAAAGGGTTTTTTCTTTCGTATGGTATGTAATGGCGAGTTATATTTTTTTCACTAAATATTAGCAGTTGTGTTTTTAGGGGGATGTGTGAGTAACGATCGAAATCTTATAGTCAAAAAAAATCACGGGTTGACAAATCCAGATGCTGGAATTTTAGATATTGTTTTCGTTTCCTCGAATGATGATAAAAGTGTTGAGTTACCTTCTTCTTCTGAGTTTCCAACTGGAGGGATATTTTTCAGTCGTGGTTACGAGCGATTAATAACCCAATTTAAAGATGGCGAGCTGTTTCGTTTAATCGAATGGTATCAAGATCAAGATCAAAATTACTCGGACGGACGGGATGGGAAGCATCCTCATTGGGCAAAAAGTTCTTCAGTCCAGTTGATAGAAGCATCAGCGTTTATACCTATTTACAAAGGAAAACTACCAGATATTTCTACTGGATATGTTGATATTCCAAACTTGCCCGTGAATAAGGCTTTTTTCATTAGAGATTTGGAAAAAATTTATGGGCCATTTACAGCAAGTGCAAGGTCATCAGATGATGGTGTAAAAGTGTTACCGTATTCACAGCCAATCTTAAGTATCCCCCATAATCACATTTTAAAACTACATAGTGAAGCATTACAAACTGCAGGAATTATAACTCCATTTGTAAATGATGAAATTCCGCAATATATAACTTCATTGAGAGCACTATCAACTGTTTCTAAAGGAATAAAGGAGGAAGTAGATTTCATATCAGATGAACAGCTAATTGCCTATTTTGCTAAAAGTAAGTTTGGCAAAAAAACTATTCTAAGTAAGAAAGAGGCTGAAAAATTAAAATCTGCGGTTGCTGAGTATATTAATAAGGGGAAATTAGCAAAAAGTGAGCGAGTTACAAGGCTCAATGATATTCTTGATAAATACTTAAAAGCAGATGGTGGCGATGAATTAGTCAAGGATTATTTGAATAGCGAGAAAGGTAAAGAGTTCTTAAATGATTATGTAGAAACCAAGCCAGATATTTTGACTAAAGCTACAGAACAAATAGAAATAGCGATTGAAGCTCAAGAAGAGCGCTTGCGGCAGACTAAAAATGATGCTCAGAGCCAAATAAAGGTACAGAAAGAGCGTGTAGAGGCTGAAAAAAGTAGGGCAGCTACTGAAGTCGAGAAAATAAAAAAAGATGCGGAAGAAAAAATTTCAAAAATTCGTGAAAAGTCTCAGGCGGATTGGCAGCGTGAGCGAGAAGAAGCTCTAGGCGATTTGCAAACAGAAATTATTGGATTAGAAAAACAAAAAAAGGAAATTTCTGCAAGCGTCGAGCAGTTTTACCTTGAGCAAGATGAAGTAAAGTGCGTTAAGGATTTAGAAGAGAGAACTACTTATTTGGAAACTCACCGCAAGATGTTAGAAAAAGCGGTGAGTGCACAAAGTAGTTTACTTCGTAATCCTGAGCTAGTAGGAATAGTTACTGAAGTAAATACAGTAATTGATATGCTTCAAGGTAGGTCATTAAATCAAAAAGACGATGAATATAAATTTAATGCTCCTAAAATTATAGAAACAGATCCCGATGACCCAAGACAATATATTCAGACATTAGTTGAATTTTTTGAAAATGATGGACATTCTATTTCTTTTAGTGAAATCGCAAATTTGTTGATCAATATTCAACAATCTTTTTTAACGGTATTGGCAGGTTTGCCAGGGTCTGGGAAGACCTCTTCTATTACCCGTTTAAGTAACGCACAAGGATTATGTCCTCAAGAAGAGAATAACTCAGATTGTTTTTTGAATGTACCTGTTGCTCGTGGCTGGGTATCATCGCGGGATTTTGTTGGTTTCAATAATTCGTTGAAAGGTGTGTTCCAACCAGCGAAAACGGGGGTTTATCAATTTTTACGTCAAGGTGAACAGAGTGAGGCTGAGGATTTTTTGAGAATGATATTGCTAGATGAGGCAAATTTAAGTCCTATCGAACACTATTGGTCTGAATTCTTAGGTATGTGCGATAGAGAAGGGCGTAGCCGCCCGATAGATACTGGAATTCAAAGTGACAAAAGATTTTTATATGTAAAAAATAATATACGCTTCGTTGCAACGATTAATAATGATAATACAACTGAACCTCTTTCCCCAAGATTATGTGACCGAGTTCCTGTTATTATGATGGACGTTCTTCATATTGATAGCGCTGAACAAGTAGCATCATTATCATTAAATGGAGCTATTAAATATTCACTTTTGAATGAATGGTTCGGTTTACCTCCGGATTCTGAGCAAGAACTCCCTCCCCTTATAAAAGAATTTTGCGCGACAATGATTCTGAAAAAACCTGAATGGGGTTCTGAAATATATATTAGTCAACGAAAACTCAATGCGATGGCTGCGTATTGCGCAAAAGCTGGTGAATATATTGGGTCGTTTGTTGCGATAGATTTTGCACTTTCTCAACACGCACTTCCTTTGATAAGTGGGCATGGCAAAGAATTTCGCCAGCGGTTGGAATGTTTAGAGGAACTTGCAATAAATAATAATCTTGATCGAACTTCAATATTATTGAAAAAAATATTAGAAGCAGGAGAAACATATATAGATAGTTACAGTTTTTTTTAAATGAGTATTTTTCATATGAAATTAGTACTTGAGATACTGACGGGTGATAGGGTCGGCCAAAAAATTGTTCTTAACGAGGGAGTTGATCTATCGCTTAATCCATCACATTATATACTGGAAACAGAAGCATTTCAGTTACATCTACTGTCTAGTAAGCCATACACAGAAGTGGTTTTGCTAATGGACGATACTGATTATTTTTTTCATGAAAATGGCAATCAAGAAAAATATCACCGCTATACCTTAAAACCAAAATCAAATTTTTCACATCGTTACGATGCCCTATTTTATAACTATTTTGGTATCGCAACCATGGATGTAAGGGTTGTGTGTAATTCTGATGTAAGAATTCTTCATTTTTCCTCAATCGAAGTGTTGGCTCGAAAACTTACCGCAGCTCAAGCAGAATACATGATTGAGTATATTTTTGACGAAAGTGAAGGAGATTTATCATCTTGTTTCAGTGCCACTCGATTAGGTGTGGAGTATGTTGATGGTGGGGAGCAACCTCAAAGAGTAATTGAAAAGCTAGCAAAGTCTATTTCTGTTTTGGAAGAAATGTTACCCCATATCTTGAATAAACCATTAACGCGAATTTCTAGTGAAACACGTATGCAAAATGGTTATCAAGCGACGGAAATAGACGAGCAAGGCTTGGTTTGGTTGCACGAAAATTTATCTGTATTAAGTGAAACAGATGATTTCGAAAGGGCGCATCTTAATTACAACAATACCTATTACATCGCGAAAGAAGTGCAAACGGCTATAACTATAGAGCATACTGATATCTATGAAAATCGTGTTATTCATGATTTTTTAGCAAAACTTAAACGCTTTTCTATTGACTTAGAAAATGGTTTGAGAGACACATCTGGGGATAGGCGAGCGATAAATAGAGATGCAGAAGGATATGTTAGTTTTTTTTCGGTGATGGCTTCTTGGGTTTCGAAACTTAACAGCGTTGAAATTAACACTGTAAGAGAATTTAATATGCGTATAACGCACTTAATTCGATTGTTTGACAAAAAAGTACCAGTTTCTACTATTAGTTATGGGCCACCTTTATTTACACAAAAGGTGAAGTCAAATCGTTTTTATGCATCTATATTTAGAGCGGCGATAGAATGGCATAAATATAATAGAATTGATTGGCGATCTCGGAAAATGTTATTGGCAATAAAAAGTATACCTATTTTATTTGAGTATTATTCTATTCTTAAAGTTAGGGCTGAATTAAAGGCTATATGTGGAGTCGATAATTTTCTGGCTGGGAAAGGTGATATGCTTACTGGCTTATACCGAGGGAAAAATATTTCACTTTTCTATGAGCCAGAATACTGGATGGTCGGCCACAAAAATTCTTATGGTGCTAAATATATAAATACTGAAATTAGGCAGTTTCATCAATCTGAAGCTGGAGGTGGGTTTACTCCATCAAGTCACAAACACAGGAAGAGAGTTCCAGATATTGTAATTGAGTTGAAAAAAAGTTTGACCGAAAATGTATTGCTTATCTTTGATGCAAAGTATTCAAAAATAGAAACTGCTTATAAAAATTATCTACGTGAGTGTGGAATGAAGTATATACATGGCATTCATGGAGTGGATGGATCATCACCCGTTAAGTCAATGATACTGATATGTCCGTCACAAGAAAAATCAGCTTTGGCTGATATGAATGCTCCTCCTTATGGTCTATTCGGCAATAAAACTGTTTCACCGGTAATAGGTGTTCAGGGTGTTGTTTTATCTGACGATCAAACAAAGGGAGGAAGTAATAATATTGGCGAAACTATTAGGCGGCTATTAGATTTATCCATTGATACTCATGGGCAGTCTTTGACTTCTTAATAAGCACTATTAGATTTTAGGTAAATAGTAGAAGTCCCAAGAGAGTCAAGTCTTTACTTATAGCAATTAATCTCATCAGAAAATAATAGAACAAGTGAGTGCCATTTTGATTGTTCGAAGAGCTTAATCTACAAGGTGTGGTAGAGGAGCGCCCAATACGTCAAGATAGATCGTAACAAAATTAAGCCAAAACTACTCCGGATGGATTTTGGCGGAGATAGCGCGTCTGTTCGGGGTGGGAACTATATGTATGGTATCGTAAACAGTTTCAAGGTTTAATCGACTTTTACTTAAAGACATTAGTGAACAGTTAAATGCTATCAGTAAAGACTTGGTTCTCTGATTACTTTTAAGAATTTTCCAATTATTCAATGCCCACATATTTTTGAAATAACACCGCAATAATTATGAACAGAATGCCTGATATCATTAGTAAAAAGACAGCAATAAATGGCCAGCGGAAACTTTTATCAAAGTGCTTAATTTTTTCGTCAAGTCCTGTTCTTTTTGCATACCCCTTAAATATAATACTCTAATAATACTAATACTCTACTACTACTACTACTACTACTAATAATAATAATAATAATAATAATAATAATAATAATAATAATAATAATAA
>JAADIB010000401.1 GCA_013151565.1 Chlorobiota bacterium | reverse complement strand
TGACCGCTGTTAACATTGATATCTTCCGGTTCAGGGATTATACTGAGTTTAGAGCCGTTATCTCCGCATCCGGCAATAAAAAGTAAAGCCAACAAAATAATTGGTAATTGTAATGCGCTTCTAAATTTGATTTTCATTTTATTCGCTCCATTTTTCAAATGTATAATTTATTCAACTATTTCTGCCATGCTTTATCAACATACCAGTATCGCCCTAATCTTGAAATCTGTATTGCTGCTTTATATTTTTTATCCTTTGATTCAACTGAAATTGTCTCCTCGGAAACAATAACTTTTTGTTGATCGGGACCATTAATAAAGGCTTCTTCAAGAACTCGTCCATCAAAATCGTTACCCGTTTTAATTCCTAATAAACTCAAAACCGTTGGAGTAATATCAACAATTCCGGCAGGATTTTTGACCTCAATACCTGACTTAAAACTTTTTCCCCAAGCAATTAGAGTATTATTTATACATGCCGGACTAATATTTCCATGACCCCCCTTTTCTTGCCGTTTACCAGACTTACCATTTGTAACGACAAATGAGGTTCCCGAAACACCATATTTATTTTGATCAGATGTCCAACGAAAATTAAAAAGAATATCCGGTTTTCGCTCCGGATGATCAGCATGGATAAGGTCCAATGAAAACGTACCTTCAACAAAACCGTATGGATTAACTACATCATTATTATCTTTTGAAGCCTCTGTAAAAATAGCTCCTGTCCAATCTTTACTCTGTAACAACTCCACCATCTTTTTAATTATATTTTTATCATGATCTTTTACGTGCAGTAATTGAGTTTCACCGCTTGAAGCAATTACAAAATCATCGGGATTTATTCCACCGCTTTTAAAAGTTTCCTTGATGTTTATTGCATTAACATCTGTATTCATTCCATGATCGGATGTAATTATAATATTGGCATTTTCATACAAACCCAATTCTCTTAGTTTAGCGATTAGCAGACCAACGTACTTATCATTATTTTTTAGTGCCCCAATGTATTCCTTGCTGCCGGTTCCAAATTTGTGTTGTGAATGGTCAGGCTCGGTAAACCAGTTATAAATAACTCCCGGTTTAAGCGTGGGAAGAACATAATTTAGGAGTACATTTTCTGTCCAATCAACCGAAGTGTTAAAAGTAATATCTCCGTTCTTTGTTGGAGGCTTGCCGAATTGTTCTAATATTACATTTCCAATTTCTTTTGGAATTGCCGGATGATCTCCATTATCAATTTCTGAGCTAATCAGGTATCCACCATTTTGTTTTACGTGGTGATTCAGCAGAAAGACGCTGCCAGGCGATCCGGAACTTATTGCTGTATACTTCACATTATTCTTGTCGAGTATTTCTCCAATGGATTCTACTGATAGGAGATTACCCTTTGTTATCGAATCAATGCTTATCAGATTTTTGTAGTCCGATGTGGAAACAGAACTTGAAGAATTGAACTCTTTTATATAGATGCTATTACTCATTATTCCATGCCTACCCGGATAGTACCCGGTTGCCAGCGAAGCAGAATTTACACGGGTTACTGTTGGAATTGCCGAATGTGAGTTCGTGAAATTAACTCCGTTTTTTTTAAGGTTATAAAGATTTGGCATAACTTCAGGCGTAATGGCATCTGGACGCAAGCCATCCATTATTAGAACAATTGTGATAGAGTTTTTATTGTTTGGTTGAATTTCATTTTGACCATTGTTATTAGAATAAAATAAGATCAACCAAATAAACGAAAGAAATATTGCTTTTCTCATAAACGTTACCTAGAAGTACTATTATGATTTTATATAAAATCTTATAAATAGCGTATTAAGAGTAAATTATAGATTAAAATAATTTCAATATAAAGTTAGGCAATCGTTTGTGTGAATGCAAAAAAATTTTTACTTAAACCTCGGTAATTCCCCTCTCATATTAATTCAGCATCATCTTGCCTCATAACAACCATGTAAATTTTTTACACCGCACTACTTTTAAAATAACAAAACGAACTAATTTTTTAATATCTTTTTCCATGTATCAAAAACAGTATATACGTTTTCTGGTTTTGCACCTGGTCCAAATTCACACTGTCCAATTATACCTCCATCAGAATAGAGTTCGTTAAAAATATCACCAACCACATTTTCAATTTCGTCCACACTAAAGTTCGGAAGTATATTTTGTCTATCGACTTCTCCCCAAAAAGTAATCTGACCTTTAAACTGTTTCAGATTCTCTATCTGCATAGCAAATATTTGTGAATTTAAGGCATCAATACCAATTTCTATCAAATCTGGCAATATGCTTAATATATTTCCATCGGAATGCATAAAAACATATTTATTATTGTTACGCGCTATGCTAACGTACTCTTGATAAAGAGGTTTAAATATTTTTCTCCACATTTCTGGTGATATTAACAAACTATTTTGAGCTCCCCAATCATCCATTATAAATAATGCGTCCACATCTGTTTTCGCCCAGGTTTCTAATCTCTTGCAATTGAAATCATGAATAGTTTTAAGTAGAGTTTCAAATTCATTCTCACTCATATAAAAATCCATGTAGATGTTTTCACTTCCCCTTAGAAATTGGATTCGTTCAAAAGGTCTTGCACAACAAGGAGAGACAATAAATTTATCTGCATTAGTTCTGCAAAAACTATTTATTTTTTCAAAATTTAATTGCAAAAGCTTGTTTGGAACTTGAAATGCATCTATATCATTCCAAGTTTTTATAATAGGATCTTTAATTTCTCCTATAATTCCATTTTGTCGATTTTCAAATATGCAGCCCCACTCATCAACATATTTACCAATCTTATATGGATCTCCTTTAGTTATTGCTATTTCTGATAAAAATTCTGTGGCAAATATTATGTCATCGGGAAACTTTCTTTTTATATTTTCAAGTTCATTAGGATAATGTAGGTCTGCCCAAGGTAAACTCCAAAGTTGTGTCGGAATTTGATTCGGCGAATCAAATTCCAAGGTTTTAATTACATTTTTTTTTGAGTTTTCTATTGTCTCTCCTTTTAGGTAAGTGATTTAATTACACACTAATATTAATGTTATAAATTTCTTTTAATTTCCAACACAATAATTCTAAATTTAACTAACATCTAATCCAATTTTTATATCCTAATAAATATCTTTCGTTTATTTAACCAATATGTTATATACCACAGAAAATACCACGTCAATATTCCTAAGATAATATTTGCTGTTAATTCTCCCATCCAGTCAAACAATCCAAAAGTAAATGGCTTCAGTATATGTGCTATAAATTTTCCACCGCCAACGTGTGCGAACAAATAAATGAACAAAGGATTCAAACCCACTACTACAGCAAATTGTATCCATTTTTTATAATTCAATATATCAATTGTCCAATAAAAGAATGCAAATGTTAAAAGTGCCCATCCACCACTAACAAAAACAAAAGAACTTGTGGATATTCGTTTTATTATTGGTGTTATCGGGTCTAAAGCGTAACCAATAACTAATCCAACAACACCACTAATAATCATAATCTTTAATACATCATTTTTAGATTTACCGCTTAAAAGAATTTTCCCGATTATTACTCCCCAAATTGTATGAGCTGTTGTTGGTATTGCATTGAACGAAACCCAATGCCCACCAGACAATTCCCCCGATATTAACATATCAATATAAGCGCCGAAGTTGTGGTCAGGTGTAAAGGGTTGATTAAATCCATCAACTGAAAATGTTCTATATAAAAGTTCGGTCACTACGATGAAGAAAATACTTGCAGCGAACTGTAGTTTAATAGATTTATTTCTTAAAAGAAAAGCGACCAAATAAGTGACTGCTAATTGAGCTAATACATTCTGGAAACGAAAAACTATCCTTCCAGGACCAATGCAATATAACGCCCAGCCTAACAGCAGCAGCAGCGCAGAACGGATTAATGCATGTTTAAATACCGCTTTATCTGTACTTCCTTTTCTAAGCCGGTTCCTTTCAGAAAATGGAATTGCAACCCCTACAATAAACATAAAGTAAGGTTGCACAAGATCCCAGAAATGAAGTCCGTGCCAATTGTGATGATGAAATTGTTCACCGATAAAACCAATGATCGTCCCATTAAACGTTGGGTCAATCAGATAGTGAAATAGTCCGGCAAACTCACCAATTAATAAAAACATTGTAAACCCGCGGAAAGCATCTAATGATAATAAGCGTGAACTCTTTTTCTTTTCCTCAGTTAAACTGTTAGTCATATTCACCTCTTTGAATCAAAAATTATTTTTTTGGAAAATAGTTATACTCTTTCTTTAAAGGAAGTAAGTCAATGGTTTCCTTTTTCAGTCGATTTGTTTTTCATTTTGTGATTTTCTTATTTGCTTTGATTATTTATAAATTAATTCCAAAAGATCTTATTTTTAACGAATTAGTGTCAACTTAAGGGTTTTTGAAACTATATGAATAGTATATGTTTTCCTGCTCTTAATTCTTAATCCTAATCTTTTTCCAAAGTAAGATAGATTAAGAGTTAAGAGTAGGATTAAGAATTTATATACATATTTCCCTACTGTAAAAACATCATCTTCTTTGTGCTTATAAATGAACCAGCTTTTAGACGATAAAGATAAACTCCGCTGGAAACTTTTACACCATTATCATTTTTTCCATCCCATAAAACTTGGTAGTTACCAGATACCTGTTCTTGGTTTACGAGTGTTGCAATTTCATGACCGAGGATATCGTAAATTATTAATTCTACGGACGAGGCAACTTGTCCCGTATTGGCGGGATGCTTCGTCCCTACGCTAGGAATGGAATAATTTATTGTTGTACTTGGATTAAACGGATTTGGATAGTTTTGTTCTAACTTGAATTTAGATGGATAGATTTCCTCATTCAAAACATTTGTGATAATTCGCGGGTAAAAATATAAATGCGGATGCAGTCCTTCACTAAATGTAAAGTACCCTGAAGAATCGGGAGCCCAGCAGATGCCTTCACCATTAGGTTCTTTTATATACGGTAAAACTTTCGGAATTCTTGCTAAAGCTTCTGAAACTGATTCACTGTTATCTCTATACCAATGATAAACAAAATTATCATCTTTCATCAAGATCTCTTCTCCACTATCCGAGATATCAGCGGCATTTGCTTTGCTGCGAAATACTAAAGTGTCAACAACTTCCAACGTATCAATTATCCAATCAGGAACCCAATGGAACGAATCGGGCTTTGTTGCACGAAAGACTCTTGTAATATCATCTTTAAGCACAACATAAACATCATTATTCAAAGGATCTATCATGAGCCCTTCTGCATTGTATTTTTTCCCATCGGGATATTGGAAAACCAACCTGGTTACTCCTTCAAGAACTGTATCAACAGGCGATTGAAGTGTATCAACAAGTGGTTCTAAAATACGGTAGATGCTTTTATAAGTTCTCTTACCTCCATTGTCGCCAAAATCTCCTATATAAATGTAATACTCATTCTCTTTTGGTCCGGGACCTATAGAAATATCTTCCCAATCTACATTTGATGATCCATTTATTTTGTAGCTGCCAAGATCTTTGCCGGTTGTACTGAAAGCATAAATTTTATTCTCACCACCAGAATCATTGAATGTCCAAAAAACTCCAGGATTTTTACTGCTTGCTTCAATTCCCGAAGCTTCGTTAATTTCATTCGATTCAATTGTTCCCATATCAATTCTACTTCCGAACTCTTGCGACAGAACCGTTGTGAAAGTAAAAACAAGAATTAATATGATCGTTTGAATAATTGTGTTTTGCATTTTGGTAGTTCCCTATTTTTTGCAGTTATATTTCTGAATGATTTATTTACTTATTTTCCCCAGGGAACTGCTAAGCCAAGCTCTTCTGGTGAGCGTGGTATATAGTATAATTCAAATTTCCACCAACTGTAGCCGTGCTTTGGAAAATCAGATAAATAAAGAG
>JAADIB010000341.1 GCA_013151565.1 Chlorobiota bacterium | reverse complement strand
GGAGGGTATTGTCCCGGTACTTCCGGTGTGGCAATAGCGACGGGTAGAATTGATGCAATTATTTATGCGCTCGGCGGATTGTTTGGAATATTCGTCTTTGGAGAAATGTTCCCGTGGATAGAAGAATTCTTCAACTCAACAAATATGGGCAGGATCAACATCCCTACTTTATTAGGTATTGATTATGGCATAATAGTTCTTGTTGTAATTCTGCTGGCAATTGCCGGATTTACTGCTGCAGAGTGGGGTGAGAAGAAAATGGCAAGTAAACGAGGGGGTAAATAAAATGATACTAAAAGCTTATGCAGAATTACCTCCGAGAAAAAGAATAGGAATATTGGCAATAATTTTAGGTGTTATTGCTGCTATTATCGGAAGTCCTTGCGATACCACTAAATCTGCAGTCAACTTAAAAGAACTATCAATGTTTGCAGAAAAAGATGTCAACAAAGTGAGCGTTAATGATTTAGCAAAATGGATCATTGAAGGGAAAATGGATTATAGGTTAATAGACCTCAGAAATGAATCGGAATACAATGAGTATAATATCCCGACTTCAGAGAATATTCCCGTTCAATCTCTTTTGACTTCTGACCTGATGCGTAATGAAAAAATAATTTTATATTCCGATGATAATCTTGTTGCTTCACAAGCATGGTTCATTCTAAAAGCGGCAGATTATAAATCTGTTTATATTCTTGATAATGGAATGGAAGCATGGAAAGAAAATATTGTTTTTCCGAGTTGTACTTGCGGGGAAAACCCGACAGTTGAACAAAAACAATTGCATGCTGAAAAAGCCGAAATTGCAAAATTCTTTGGCGGTCAATTAGAAACCGGCAGCTCTGGTGCAGCAAAGGTAAAAAAAGAACTACCTAAATTGAAAGCACCTAAAAAAGTCACATTGAAAGCGAACCGTAAAAAACCTTCTCGTGAAGGCTGCTAAAAATTACTTTAATTGAAGCTGTCTTAGAATTATAATTTAAGACAGCTTCAATTGTCTCACCTTAACCATGCATCTGAATTCTTCTTGATTTCTCCGCGATAATAAGTTTAAATTTTCATCATTTTTAGCGTTTGATCGTTTAATATTTTTATGTTGAAATCCTCTTGTTTTCTCATCTTAGAGAAATTCTGAATTTTAAATTCTTAAAAATGATAACACAAATCAATTTTTATTCAAATTTCGTGCATTTTCGAGATATCATTGAATGGCAAGAAAGTTGATAGTACATAGTATCAACTATTATATGATTGAATTGTGATAAATAATCCAAATAGCCCAAAATATACAATAAGCAGTGCAGCTAATCTTCTGAGCATCTCTGTGCATACATTAAGGATGTACGAGAGAGAAGGACTGATTTTGCCTTATAAAAAAGAGAGCGGACAGCGGTTATATTCCGATATGGATATTGAAAGGATAAATTGTATTCGTAGAACAATTAATGAAGATAAGATCAATATCGAAGGGATCAGAAGAATATTATCTCTAATTCCTTGCTGGAATATCGTTATGTGCAGTCAATCCGACCGAGAAGGCTGCCTTGCTTACAGTTCGCATAATAAACCTTGCTGGATGATCAACCATAAAGATAATTACTGTGCCGGAAAGGATTGTCGAGAATGTGAGGTTTATCAAAGCTTTGGAACATGCGATTCAATCAAAAAGAAACTAAAAGAATTATTACCATAAAATCAAGGAAGAAAGATGAAAAAACTATTAATACTCGGTGCCGGAACAGCAGGCACAATGATGTTAAATAAATTAGCTAATGAGCTTGACAGCAGCGAATGGAGCATAACCATTGTTGATCAATTTGAGACGCATTATTATCAGCCCGGATTTCTTTTCATTCCATTTGGAATATATAACAAGAAAGATGTGATCAAACCAAAGCGTGATTTTTTCCCAACCGGAGTTGAAGTTATTGTTTCGGGAATTGATAAAATTGAACCGAAAGAAAATAGAGTTTTGCTGCAGAACAATCAAGTTCTGACATATGATTATTTGATAATTGCAACCGGAACTAAGATCCGACCGGAAGAGACCGAAGGTATGATGGGTGAGCTTTGGCATAAAAATATTTTTGATTTCTACACAGTTGAAGGAGCTATTGCTTTAGCCGATTTTTTCAAGCGTTGGGAAGGAGGTAAGCTGGTACTTAATATTACCGAAATGCCTATCAAGTGTCCTGTTGCTCCTTTGGAATTCGTCTTTTTAGCTGATTCTTACTTTACGGAACGAGGAATCCGCGACAAAGTTGACATTCACTTTGTTACTCCGCTTCCTGGAGCATTTACTAAACCGAAAGCATCTTCAATATTAGGTGATTTCTTAACTAAAAAGAATATCCATTTAACTCCGGATTTTAGTCTTGCTAGAGTAGATAATGAAAATAAGAAGATTGTTTCATGGGATGAAACCGAGATACCATTTGATGTTCTCGTAACAATTCCGACAAACATGGGCGATGATGTAATTGAAAGAAGTGGAATGGGAGACGAACTTAATTTTATACCCACCGATAAACAAACTCTGATGGTTGAAGGATACGATAACATATTTGCAATTGGGGATTGTACAAATCTTCCCAGTTCAAAAGCCGGTTCGGTAGCTCACTTTGAGTCGGATATTTTATTTGAGAATTTCCTTGATGTAATTGAAGGAAGAAAACCTAGAGCAAAATTTGACGGACATGCGAATTGTTATATAGAAAGCGGTTTTGGTAAAGGGATCTTAATTGACTTTAATTACGATACAGAGCCGCTGCCAGGAAAATTTCCTTTACCGGGTGTCGGACCGTTTTCACTTCTTGAAGAAACAAAGATGAACCATTATGGTAAAGTAATGTTCAGATGGATGTACTGGAATCTTTTGCTTAAAGGTAAAGAACTCCCGATCGAATCGAATATGTCAATGGCTGGTAAGAGGTTATAAAATGGAAGAGAATAAAATGCAAGATCAAATCAACATGATCAATAAAAAGCTTGATGTGATCCTGGAGGAGATAGAACTCCAGAGAAGCCATCGCCGCGAAATAGAAGATCTAAAAGATGATCTTATGAGGGTTGGAAAAGATGTATATCAAACCACGGTTGAGGAATTAGAAGGAGTTGCCGAGCATATTCAAACCGGCGATATTCTGCATCTCGGTAAAAAATTGATAAGAAATGTTAATAATATCAATGGTATGTTCGATCAGCTTGAGAGTATGAATGATCTTCTTAAAGATGTTTCACCAATCACTCGCGAAGTAGCGATCGATTTTATGGAGAAACTTGATGAGATCGACCGTAAAGGTTATTTCGATTTTGCAAGAGAAATTATCCATGCGATGGATAATGTAGTTGATTCGTTCACGGTTGATGATGTTCGTGCACTTGGGGATAATATTGTAACCATACTCAATACCATTAAGAACTTAACTCAGCCTGATATGCTTCATGCAATCAATAATGCACTTACTGTATATAAAAAACTTGATATAGAAGTGGATGAGAAGATTTCATATTTCACTTTAATAAAGAGAATGAATACACCGGAAATGAGAAGAGGAGTTGCATTTGCTATCCGATTCTTGAAGAGCATGGTTGAGAGACCTAAACGAGAAAGTATTTCAAAATCTAACAATGAAAAAAACAATCAATCAAATTAAATAAAAGGAGTTACTATGAGTACAATAGAAATAGCAGGGAAAACACTCGAATTAGATGCAGACGGTAACCTAGCAAACTTATCGGATTGGAATGAGGATGTTGCCCGCGAATTAGCAAAAGGTGAAGGGATTGAAGAGTTAACCGATCGTCACTGGCAAGTGATCAATTACATGCGCAAAGTTTATCAGGAGAACGGTGATGCTCCTTCAATCAGAAAACTGACCAAGGAAAGCGGAGTTGACACAAAAGAGCTATACAGTCTGTTTCCTAAAGGTCCGGCAAAAAAATCTGCGAAAATTGCAGGATTACCAAAACCTAAAGGATGTATTTAATATTTTATTTTATGTGAGTTATTCCCGCATCTTGCCCCGATTTTTCAGGGAATGCGGGAATCTCATAATATCTCAAATAGACTTTGCATCAAGTATGCTGATGCGGAACGACAAATAAAAAAACTAGGAGAAAAAAATGGCTGAACCAATTGAAAAAGTATCAATAGTCATATCACATGGCTCATTAGAAGGAGTTTATCCCGGCTTGATCATGGCAAATGGAGCTAGGATGGAAGGAATTGAAGCAACTGTATTTTTTACATTCTTCGGCTTGGATGCAATAATTGATAAAAGGATGGACAATTTAGGTGTTGCAACAGTAGGAAACCCCGCGATGAGGATGCCCGGCGGAATAAAAATGCCAACTTGGTTAGGTGCAATTCCCGGTATGTCACGATTTGCAACTTATATGATGAAAAAGGAAATGGAAAAACTCGACATACCTCCTGTACGTGAATTCATAGAGATGATCCACGATGCGGGCGGTGAGATCTATGCTTGTAAAGCAACGGTTGACATGTTCCATCTATCTGAAAATGATTTTTGCTCATCATTAGATGAAATAATTACTGTCGGTGAATTTTACGAAAAATCAGCCGGTGCAAAAATAATATTTACTTAGTAGTTTATCTCTTGGGGGGAAAAGTTAAGTTCTTTATATTATATAATCAGACAACAAGAACTTAAAATATTATAAGACTAAGATAAGGAATCTTAAAAATGAAAAGTATTATTGTATTTTTTGCAGCAATTCTTATTACAGTAAATTTATATGCCTCAGATCATGGGATCTATCTTAAAACACATGAGAAAATTTCAGAGGGTATTTCAGTTGTACAAGATGCCGTAGCTAAAAAGCTAACTGAAAATGGATTTGCAATACTTTATAATTCTGACGTTATTACACCTGATTATGTTAGAGAAGAAAAATCCGAGCATTGCGGTTTCAAAGCAAAGTTAATTGTTTTTACTTCCGATGATTTTACTAAAATGATCACGAGTAAAGGAAACAAATATCTTATTGCCGGATTTTTGCGTGTCGGGATTTATGAAGACCAAAACGGCGTAAATTTGAATATTATTGATCCGGAAACAATTACAAGAATCGTTTTTAATGATCTTTACGAAAACGATAAAGAAGATGAGTATAATGCAATAGTTGAAAAAGCCAAAGCATTTAAGACTTCGCTGGTTAAGATACTGCACGAAGTTACTTTTGGTCAACAGGTGAATATACTAATGGAGCCTATAAGAGATGATGAGGATCTAGCTGAATCATCTAAAGATATGTTCATGATGGTTGGTCAGATGACGTTCTTCAATGATGAAGATCAATTCCCGGTAATCTATTCAGCAAATAAAACGAATGATATTTCTGCACAGAGTTTAAGCAGTGAGTTTGCCGGTAATCTGAAAGATTATATTCCCACTGAGGATGATACCGAATACAGATGGACTCCGAATCCACAATCGGATTTAAAATGGAAAGTTATTAGTAAGATAAATTCACCGGATGGTAATGCAGTTTTGCTCGGAATAACCAGACCAAGAACCGAAGGAGTTTCTTTCAATATTGCCGGAATGTCTCGTGAAGATGATGCTAATATGTGTCCCGGTATTGATCATGCTGCGGCATATCCGGTTGAAGTTCTTTTTATTGAAGAGGATGGAAAGGTTAATGTTTACACAGCAAGAGAGATGTTCAGAATGGATATGTACTTCTGGGATGCGGGTATGTCAGCCTTTATGGATCACATGAGTATGCCGGGAATTCTAGATGATTCAATACAAAAATCTTTACTTGGAAAAAAGTTTGAAGAAGATTAAATTAACAATATAAACTATACAAATATTAAATGATTTAAGTTCTAACTCAATTAACTATTTACAAATTATGAAAGGAGAAGACATGAAAAAAGTTCGTACAACATTAATTTCACTATTTTTGATCTTTGCAGTTAGCTC
>JAADIB010000004.1 GCA_013151565.1 Chlorobiota bacterium | reverse complement strand
CAATTGATATTCTTGTTAACAATGCCGGTATTCAAATAAGGGGTAACCTTGAGAATTTTGATCTATTAGATTGGCAACGGTTAATTGATGTCAATTTAACGGGCGCATTTCTTGTTTCCAAAGCAGTTGTCAAAGATATGATAGAAAAAAAGTCCGGGAAAATTATTAATATCTGTTCCATTCAAAGCGAACTTGCGCGTCCCTCAATTGCACCTTATACAGCATCAAAGGGAGGATTAAAAAACCTGACCAAAGGAATGGCAACTGATTGGGGTAAATATAATATTCAAGTCAACGGGATTGCACCAGGGTATTTTAAAACAGAAATGACTAAAGCATTATACAATGACGAAAAGTTTGATTCATGGCTTTGTAGTAGAACTCCCGCCAACCGGTGGGGTGAGCCTGAAGAACTAATTGGTTCATTAATATTCTTGGCTTCCAATGCATCCAGCTACGTAAACGGTCACCTTGTTTATGTTGACGGCGGAATGCTGGCTTGTGTTTAATTATTACTTTAACTTTTTAAAAAAGTGTTACATGAAAAGTATTTACATTGAGAAAGATTTTACTGCTCACATCTTTAATTTTTTATATTCGACGGTTATCTTCTTCTTACTCCTTTTTAGTGTTACTGCTTTCGCTCAATCATATAAAATTATTGTGCCCGATATTCCGGGTATAAAAGTTACTGCCGGTAAATCTGTACTTATTTCAGAAGTAGGATCAACATTGGCTTTTCAATTTAATGATGGTCGTATTGTAGTCGGTAAAGGAAAAGACGTAAAATGGTCTTCTGATAATGGGCATACGTGGAAAAACGGACTCCCAGGAAATTTTGATAAAGCGGCGATAGATCTTGGTAACGGTGAAATAATCAGTATTAACCGCAACACACAGTTGCGTCCCGATGGTAAATATAGGGTTAAACTTAGGAGGTCGTTTAATAGTTGGAAAACAACTATGACTGAAGAAGGCGAATTGGTAATACCAAATGCATCGTTTACTGTAACGGGAAGCGGTAAACGAGTTGACGGATTTCTTTTTCATCATGGATTAATTCAATTGCCAAACGGTGTACTTATGGCAACTATGTACGGAAACTTTAAAGGAGATGTACAATTGTGCGCCGGTTATCCAGCTGAGTTAGGTCAGCGTAAGTATCATACTATTGTTGTCTTTTCAAAGGATAAGGGTCACACTTGGGGCAATTATGTACATATTGCTTACGATAAAATGCTCGGACGCGGGATACCTGATGATCATGATATGCTCGGGAAAAGTATTCCGGAAGATAGAGCAAGCAGAACAACTATTGTTCCTGCAATCACAATGGAAGGTTTTAGAGAAGCAGATTTAATTCAAGCATCTAATGATGATTTGATTTGTGTTATGCGATCCGGTGGACGCAATCCTACTCCCGGAGTAAATCTTTTTCCTACCCCTTTATATTGCTCTCGCTCGTTTTGATGGAGGGAAAAATTGGAGCCCTCCGGAACAAATTGCAGATAGAGGAATTTCACCTAATCTTGTAACGATGAAAAATGGAATAATTGTTTGTACATATAGCCGTCCGGGAAATTGGTTGATCTTTTCAGATGATAATGGTGCATCCTGGAAAGGCTCTTTTCAGATCGGCACGACTGGTTCTACTAATTATATCCTCGAAACAGCACAGGATACTGTTCAGATTTATCATGAGGTAAATAAAGGGAATGATAAAATTGTATACGGGACTTTTTTCGAGGTACAAAAAATTGACTGATTGATAAGTAATGAAAGCAGAATAATGAAACATGATTTTAATGAATATAAAGAACGCCACCTCGCATTTTGGTCGTTGCAAGATGTTAAAAGTCCTCTAATAGGATTCACAATTGGAGCTGGTTTAGATTCTTGGAGCTATTGGCAATATAATATTGCTGCTCAGAAATTATTTGCTCAAGAAAAGATACAACCCGAGGACATTGATCCAAATGATTTTGTAGATGAACAACAAAATTATCTCGAATTGTCAGGGCAAATTAATGATGATATATATCGTTCTGCAATGCCCTTTGCTTCAATACCTTGGATGGAAGCAATATTAGGTTGTCCTGTAGTATCAACAGGCTCTCACTTAAGTTCTGAAAAAATCATTGAAGACCCTGAGTCATATTCTCAGATTCAGATAAATACTGATAATCCTTGGATCAAAAAATATCTTGAGTTTATACGAGTTTATAACAATTGTTTCAGTGGAAAATATCCTGTAGCACAGTCAGTTTTACGTGGACCATCTGATTTAGCGTGTGCTTTAATGGGAGTTGAGAACGCATCAATAGCTTTACTTATGCAACCGGAAGCAATGCATAAATTACTAGAATACGTATCTATCCAGCTTGAAGAATTTCTAAAGTTGCAGTTGTCGGCTTTACCAAAGTTTCAAGATGGTTATGTAATAGGTCAATATGAGATTTGGGCACCTGAACCTGCGATACGAATTCAGGAAGATTCTTCTATGCACTACTCACCAGAACTTTATGAAAAATTTCTAAAACCTAACGACGAAAGAATTGCCAGTATATCGAATTATACACTTATCCACTTACATTCATCTTCACTTGTGCTGATTAACAAATTTCTTGAAGTATCTCAAATCAAAGCTTTTCAAATAACAAAAGATCAGGGTATTGTAAAATTAGAAGATATGCTGCCTGGTTTGATGAAAATCCAGAAAGCTGGAAAATCACTAATTATCAAAGGGGTTTTTAATGATAGTGATTTGGAATTAATAAAAAAAAATATATCTGTAGCCGGGTTGTGTTTGCAACCGGTAGTATCAAATGCGACGGAGGCTGAGCAGATGCTAGTGCGTCTCAGAGCTTTATGGAGCGATTAATATTTCAACTATTTGAGTTCTATGATTATTAGTTTATCTATGGTAGGAGATTAAAATGAAAACAAAGACAATTCGCAAGATAAAAAGGAAACACTACTTTGTGTTTTTTGTTTTGATATCGGTTTTAGTATTCTACATAGTAATAACTTTTTTAAAACAAGATACTGTCGTTAACTTTTCCAATTACCAATATTTGGAAAAAGGATTTGTCAATCCACCAGGTAGTGCACGCCCAAGAGTTTTTTGGTGGTGGCTTAACAGCTATATAGATAAACAAGGAGTTACTAAGGACCTGGAAGAGATGAAAAAGCAGGGTATTGGCGGCGCTTTGATTTTCGATGCGTCGGCTGTTGACCGCTGGGCTCGCGATGATGTAAAATCGGTACCGGTTGGACCACCGTTCATGAGTAGTAAATGGAGAGAAGTTTTCCGGCATGCTTTGAAAGAAGCTACCCGACTGAATTTGGAATTGGGTGTGAGTATGACAAGCGGGTTCAATGCCGGCGGACCTTGGGTAACACCCGAGTATGGACAACAAGAACTAGTTTGGTCAGAATTAGTATTAGATGGTCCGATGCAATTTTCCGGCAAGCTACCGTTCCCCTCAGGCCCGATTTATGATAACAATGGTAATCTTCTAAAATATGGTGAGATGAAGGTTGATAATAATCTCATACTTGACAAGTCAGGTAAACCGCTCTATTATCGAGATATTAAAGTTTTGGCAATGCCGCTTCCACAAGCAGTTAAGTCAAATTTGAGGAATAAGATAAAACAAAAATTACCACAGAGCAGACTAAAGCATTGGGCGCTTAAATCAGTTCATAGTTTTGATTATCCTGAGGATAAAGGATTTCTTTTCGACACTGTTTATGATAATGTTCCTGATATACCAGGCGAACCAGATGTTTTGCTCCAGTCAATACAAGATGTGACTAAGAGAATAGACGATAAGGGGAATCTTATTTGGAAAGTACCAAAAGGGAAATGGCTGATTTTGCGGTTTGGTTATACCAATACCGGCGTCATGTTACAAGCCACTAACCCTAAAAATAAGGGCTTGGCGATGGATCATCTCAGCGCCGAGGCTGCTAACCGGCATTTTGCGGAGATAGGTACAAAAATTGTTGAAGATGTCGCCGGCGCCGATGGGAAAAGTCTGAAATATTTATATTTAGATAGCTGGGAAGTACGAATCGCAAACTGGACTCCTAAATTTTTTGAAGAGTTCCGAAACCGGCGCGGGTATGATATGACACCTTATTTACCGGTTTTAGCAGGTCGTATAGTTGAGAATCGTGAAGTATCAAACCGCTTTCTTCATGATTATCGCAAGACTATTGGGGACTGTATTGCCGATAACTATTACGGTCAGTTTAGAAAAATAGCGAATCAGCACGGACTCGAATTTCGCGCAGAGATGGCAACTACCCCCATACCGGTTGATATGCTGAAATGTCTGGGACGCACTGATGTTCCGGTATCGGAATTTTGGGCTGAGACCGATTCGAAAGAGGGGAGAAACAAACCATGGGAACGAATGTTCGGTAAACAGGCAGCCTCAGCCGCGCATATTTACGGTTTACGTTTTGTAGCCGCCGAGGCATTGACTGTTATTCAAAAACATTGGGAAGCAGGTCCCTTTGAACTTAAAAGAACAGTTGACCAGTCTTTTTGCTCGGGAATAAACAGCCTTTTAATTCATACTTTTACCCACTCTCCACAGGATGTTGGGTTGCCGGGGTATGAGTATTTTGCCGGGACTCATTTCAATCCTCAAATCACTTGGTGGAAGCAGGCGCATGCTTTTACCGACTATATTGGCAGATCTCAATTTTTACTTCAGCAAGGTAATTTCGTAGCGGATGTTTGTTTCTATCAAGGAGATCAAATTCCCAATTTTGTTCCAATGAAACATGTGGACCCAAAACTAGGGTATGGCTACGACTATGATGTTGTTAACTCAGAGGTTATTTTAAAGCGTATGTCTGTTCGCGATGGTAAAATCGTTCTGCCCGATGGAATGCAATATCGTCTGATGGTTTTACCGGATAAGAATGTGATTGATCCGAATGTATTAAGAAAACTCGGTAAACTGATCCGAGACGGAGCTACTGTTGTTGGACAAAAACCGATCAAAGCATACGGATTAACGAATTACCCCGAATCTGATTCACTTATCAGTAATCTGGCAGATAGCATCTGGGGAAGTTGCGATGGGAAAAATATAAAAGAACAACAATTTGGAAAGGGGAAAATCATATGGGGTAAAACTCCGCGTGAAATTCTGCTTAGTATGGATATCCCGCCCGATTTCGAATACAAAAGTCAATTCAAAGATACTAAACTGGATTATATACATAGGTCGGTTACTGTTGACCCAACAAATAATATTGAGATTTATTTTATTACCAATCTTAAAAAGCGATGGGAAAATGTAGAACTAACTTTTCGAGTAAAAAATATGGTGCCGGAAGTTTGGGATCCTGAAACGGGTAAAATGCGTGTTGCAGAACTTTATACTGTCATTAACAACCGGACTGTAATACCCATAAGTTTGTCTCCGTTGGGATCGACTTTTATTGTTTTTCGAAAAATCGGACAGCAAAAGCACATCACAACTTTGTGGAAAGATTCGGAATTGATTTTCCCATTGTCAAACAAGAAAGGGAAAATTGCACTTAACAATATCGATATTATTTCAGATAATGGGAAACGTTTTATATTACAAACCCAGAAACCGGGCAACTATCGGTTGATGGTAAACGACGGCAGTATTGTAGATGTTAAAGTTGCAAGTGTTCCGCAACCGATTCCAGTAAAAGGTCCGTGGGTCATTCACTTTCCGTCAGGTTGGGGCGCTCCTGATTCCGCTGTTTTCAAAAATCTAATTTCCTGGACGAAGTCGAAAGAGAACGGTATCAAATATTTTTCAGGAACAGCTACGTATAGCACAATATTTAAGATAGGAAAAAAGTTTATTAATAAAAAAACTGTTATTTTTCTCGATTTGGGGAATCTGAAAGAGGTTGCAGAAATTACTTTAAATGGAAAAAATCTTGGTATTCTCTGGAAACCTCCTTTTAAACTGAATATTACTTCTGCAGTTAAAGCCGGTGAAAATAAACTCATTGTTAGCGTAACAAACCTTTGGCCGAATCGGATCATCGGAGATCAATTTTTACCGAAAGAAAAACGATTTACATTTACTAATATTGGAAAATTTACAAAAGATTCTCCACTATTAGTATCGGGACTTCTAGGTCCGGTAAATATCTTTTTCGCCAAGAAGGAAGTATGGAATAATGATTAAAAATAAAAAACGGTGAAAGAAAATAACTTTTTTGTACAAACGATTATTTGTTAGATTTGAAATTGCACTGAAATAATGGATATATTTCGATAGAAAATATTACAACATATCTAAATGGATTATTTTTTCTTGACTTTTATCTTAATTCATCTTAATTTAGTAACGTTTCCAAAAAATATAACTCGACAATATTATAAGACATTAAAATACAATATGTTATAGGGTGAAAACGTTTTCATAAATCAACGATTCAATCACTTAAATTATTATATAGGTAAAAATCAATGGCAGCTCTACGTGATGTAGCAAAAAAAGCCGGTGTTTCTGCTTCGACTGTTTCTAGAGTTATTAATCGACCTGATACAGTTCCAACTACGACAAAAAGTCGTGTACTGAAAGCTATAAAGAATTTAAATTATCATCCTAATAAGTTTGCCCAAAGATTAAGGTCCCATAATGTTGATAGAAAATTGGTTGGATTGCTTGTCCCGGATATTCAAAATCCTTTTTATGTTGATGTTGTAAAAGGCGTTGAGGACTATTGCTTTGAAAGAGGGTACGCGGTACTGATGGGAAATTTTATGCAGGACGAAAAGAAAGGGCAGATGTACTTGGAAGTTATGCAGTCTGAAGAAATTGACGGGTTGATAGTTGCTCCTATTCAAGAGCATCATAAAACCATCTCACAATTTAAAGAAAAAAAAATTCCTATTATTTGTATTGATAGGGGTCTTAAAAATATTGATGTAGATGTGGTACTTGTTGAAAACGAAGAGGGCGCATATCAAGCAGTTGATCATTTAGTAAAACAAGGACACATCAGAATTGCTTATGTCGGAGGAATCCCTTCTATTCCCACAACTCTGGAACGAGAAAAAGGATATTCTCAAGCTTTATTAGATAATGGATTAAATGTTGACGATGAATTAATAAAATATGGAGATTCAACACATCTGAGTGGAAAAGAACTAACCGAAGAATTATTACAATTGAAAGATAGACCAACTGCTTTATTTACCGGCAACAATCTAATAACACTTGGTGCATTAGAAACAATTCATAAACATAAATTGCATATTCCTGGTGATATAGCAATAATCGGTTTTGATGATATGCCCTGGTCTATTTCGTTGAATCCTCCTTTAAGTGCGGTTAGTCAACCCGGTTACGATATCGGTAAACGTGCTACAGAATTACTTTTTCAGAGAATTTCTGATCCTAAACGTTCACCTGTGAAAGTTGTATTAAAAACAAAATTAATATTGAGAGAATCGGGTTAATAAA
>JAADIB010000269.1 GCA_013151565.1 Chlorobiota bacterium | reverse complement strand
TTAATTATCATAAAGAATTTTTTCTTCTGTTGCGTTTTGATTAAAGTCGGGACAAGTATTCTTTCCACTATATCCTCCAAATTCACACACAATATTCTTTTCACAGTCATAAACAATTGACACGGCATCCGCACATTGAAAGCATTCCTCTATTAAAAACACATCATTTCCATAATACTTATATTGAATGATCCTCTGCCTCTGCGGTCCCATATCTTCATCAAACTGATCTCTTATTTCTCTCAACCAAGCGATTTCATCAAGCGGGTTATCTGAACCACAAATTTTGTTCTGATCACTACAGGCAGAAAGTATAATTACCAATATTATTATGAATAATTTGAAATATTTATTCATTCTTTTATCACTTACTTTTTATATATAGATTAACATTAATCATTTCTCAAATCATTAGCAATTTATTCAAAAATAATTCTGTTTAAAAATAAGAAACCCAACTCAATAGAGTCGGGTTGTTAATCCAATTTTTAACCGCTAATGAATCTCTCTCCGCCGTAAGTAGTGGGAAATTCATCCCTCCCTTTGGTGGATTAAAGCACACTGAACGCAACAGTCAAGCCAGCCATAACGATTGAGACCATGCTCATTAATTTTATCAAAATATTCAAACTCGGTCCTGCGGTATCTTTGAAAGGATCACCTACTGTATCGCCGATTATTGCTGCTTTCGTGATCCCTTACCTCCGTAATGACCTTCTTCAATATATTTTTTTGCATTATCCCAAGCACCGCCGGCGTTAGCCATAAATACTGCCAATACAAATCCGGATACCAACCCTCCTACCATTAATCCGATCACCGCAGGAACACCGAATAATAGACCCACAACTATCGGGATAAGAATTGCTAAACCGGCAGGAGCTAACATTTCCTTCTGCGCCCCTTTAGTTGATATCTCAACACATCTAGCATAATCAGGTTCAGCTTTACCTTCCATTATTCCCGGTATCGTGCGGAATTGACGCCTGACCTCATCAACCATTTTGCCCGCTGCACGTCCGACAGCATTCATCGTCAATCCGCTGAAAAGGAAAGACATCATTGAGCCGATCAGCATTCCAACCAGTACTTTCGGATTCATTAAATTCACTTCGTAGTAATGCATAAAGTCTATTAATGTTGCAGTTGCTGTGTCTACTTGTAATCCATTGGCTAGATGTAATACATTCTCACCAATTCTTAATAGACCAATCTTTAATTCTTCTATGTAGGAAGCAAGTAAAGCCAAAGCAGTTAAGGCTGCCGAACCAATTGCAAAACCTTTACCCGTTGCTGCAGTAGTGTTGCCTAAGGAATCAAGTGCATCGGTTCTTTTACGAACTTCGGTACCTAGACCGCTCATTTCGGCATTACCGCCGGCATTATCCGCTATTGGTCCATAAGCATCTGTCGCTAAAGTTATTCCTAATGTAGAGAGCATTCCAACCGCAGCAATACCAATTCCGTATAAACCCAAACTCATTTTACTAAAGTCAAAGCCTGACGCAAAAAGAAATGATAATACTATTCCAATAACTACGGCTATTACAGGAATTGCAGAGGAGATCATTCCTGTTCCTAATCCGGAAATTATAACAGTAGCTGGACCCGTACCGGTACTCTCAGCAATTTTTTGAGTCGGCTTATATGTAGCCGATGTATAATATTCCGTTGACTTGCCGATAATTATTCCGGTAATAAGTCCAACCACAATTGAACCCCAAATACCATAAGGATTATCAATATTCAGTATCAGCAATATTACTATCGAAAAAACTATAATTAAAACCGAACTAATGTTTATTCCTCTACTAAGAGACTTTAGAAGATCTTTTTGAGTTGCACCTTCTTTTGTCTTTACGAAGAAAATTCCGATTATAGAAAGGATGATCCCCATTGCTGCTATCAGCATTGGTGCAATAACCGCTTTAAGCTGCATTTCTGTTGAACCGAGAAAAGCCGCAGCGCCTAAAGCTGACGTTGCTAAAATAGAACCGCAGTAAGATTCATAAAGATCGGCGCCCATACCTGCAACATCGCCGACATTGTCGCCAACATTATCTGCTATTGTAGCGGGATTTCTCGGATCGTCTTCAGGAATACCGGCTTCTACTTTACCAACAAGATCGCCGCCGACATCTGCAGCTTTTGTATATATTCCCCCGCCGACTCTAGCGAATAAAGCTTGTGCAGAAGCGCCCATACCAAATGTAAGCATGGTAGTTGTTATTATAACCAAGTTATGACCATCGCCTAAGTTCACAGGATAAAAATAATTCAGCACAACAAACCAAATTGAGATATCCAATAATCCCAAACCTACGACTACCAAGCCCATCACTGCCCCGCTTCTGAAAGCGATTCTTAAAGCTCCGTTAAGAGAGGTGATTGCTGCATTAGTAGTTCTAGCTGAAGCGTATGTAGCTGTTTTCATTCCGAAGAACCCGGCAAGTCCTGAGAAAAATCCGCCGGTCAAAAAAGCAAACGGCACCCAGGGATTCTGCAGATTCATTCCATAAGCCATGATGGAAAAAATAACCGTCATGATGATAAAAAATATCCCAACTACTTTATACTGCTGTTTTAAATATGCCATTGCTCCCTTTCTTACATGTGAAGCAATTGTTATCATCCTTTCGTTTCCTTCACTAGTCTTCATCATTTGCTTGAAAAAATAAAAAGCGAACATCAATGCTATAGTTGAAGTGATTGGGACAAACCAAAAAATATTACTCATAATTATTACCCTGAATTAAATTCCAAAAATTATCTTAATAACTAAACCCTTGTGTTAAAGCTGATTTCCACCAAGGATAATATTCGTTTTCTAATTGCTCGTGTGATGGAAATGGATAATAATGGCATTCATCATAATCGCCGATAAAAAATCCATTCTTGATCGTTCTATAGAGCAGATCGTCGCGTGTATTTCGCACAATAGTTTTATTCGGTTTAGACCCCGGTTTTTTTAATTCGATAAGGCAATCTCTCAAGTGATCGATATTCCGGTAAGGGATATTATCCAATGGTGCATTTTCAGGATCATTTGCTAATCCGTTCAGCATTAATTCAACAAACATTATTTTAGGAACTGATACCGGATGCACAGTATTTGTTATGTACTTGCAGAAACTGAGCGGGTCAAGACTGCTGGCTACAAGCGGCGGAACCGGACTTAGCTGCTGATATAAATGCAGATGATCATGATTTTCTTCATTATATTCACTTTGCTTCAACTCAAGAACTCTTCCGTCATCAGTTACAAGATAAAGATTCTCAATAGCATTCATAGGAACATGCTCAAGCACACGATAAATGGCGATGTACTTCGATCTCTTAGGAGAACCGTCCGGATTCGGCACACAAAGTTTTTCGATATCCTTCACTCTTAAATAATCGCTTTCAAAATTCTTATTAACTTCAAAAAAGATAGCCTGCCCTCTTGTTCGTTTCTTCGTTCCAACGGCAAAATATTTTCCAAATTCCTCCGGGGGCAACATGGAAGCTATTAATGCTTCGGGAACGATTGATAAATAAAGATAGATTTCCATTTCTCTGCCTTTTATTTATTATTAAAATGACCTAAACCTATATTAACTTTTATAACAGTTAAGAACAAAATTAAATATGTTTTTTAAACATAAAATAATAGGAGTTTGTTATCAACTTATATTCATGAATGTTGCATTAAATTGTAATAATATACTTCCTTAAAGTATAAATATTTAGTGAAAGCTCTTAGCGATGGGTCTAATTAGAAATGTCTGCTGTTCTTCTTCCGCCTACAAAACGCTTCTGGTAATAACTATTGCTGATCAGTGAAATGGTAACACCTCGTGAGGAACTTGAATGAGCAAAAAGACCATCGCCCAGATATATCCCGACATGACCGGGATAACTATTTTTTGTAGTATCGAAAAATACCAGGTCACCAAAAATTAGATTACTTTGAGAACTGATCTCTCGACCGGTATTGAACTGCTCGCTTGCCGTTCTCGGTAAAGTATAGTGAATTGAATTATTAAAAACATTTTGCGTAAACGCGGAACAGTCAATTCCCTTTTTGTTTGCTCCTCCATATTGGTATGGTGTGTTTATATATTTAACAATTTCGTATAATATTTTTTCCCGGTTGGAAAGTTTACCAGTGTTTTTACTAGTGTTCTCATTTTTGGCAATAAATTTATTAACATCAACCGGTTTTTCCTCAACCGGTTCTTCATCAAATTCACTGCTAACATTTGAGGATCCAGACTGAAGTTTATCGTTGCCGCTCGTAAACCGAATTGAATTATCAACGTTTTCCTTTTTTTCTTCAGATTTACGGTTATACCTCTGCACCGAAGATGATGAACAAGAAATCAGCAGTAAAACATTGATTAAAACTATTGCTATATAATAAATTCGGTTACTTAAGAACATACTTAAAACTATCCTAGATATGATCTTAAATTTTTAGAGCGGGAAGTATGACGCAGTCTTCTGATCGCTTTTTCTTTTATCTGTCTAACACGCTCCCGTGTAAGATGGAATTTCTCACCGATCTCCTCAAGTGTATAAGAATGATCAATGTCTATTCCGTAATAGAGTTTTAGTACTTCCGCTTCCCTTTTTGTAAGTGACGAAAGTGAGCGTTCAATATCGTTATGCAGAGAAGTTTTCATAAGTTTATAATCCGGAGCAGGTTCATCATTATTTATTATCATATCGGACAGACTTCCTTCTTCTTCCCCTTTAAGAGGAGAATCGAATGAAATATGCTTACCTGCAATTTTGATAGCATCGGCAACAACTTCTTCTTCCAATTCTAGTTCTGCGGCAAGCTCTTCTACAGTTGGCTCGCGTTCATATTCCTGCTCTAGTTCAATATAAGCTCTCCATATCTTACTTAAAATTCCTATTCGATTAAGCGGTAAGCGAATTATTCTGCTCTGCTCTGCAAGCGCCTGCAATATCGATTGACGAATCCACCAAACTGCATATGAAATAAATTTAAATCCGCGTGATTCATCAAATCGCTCTGCGGCTTTGATCAATCCAATATTTCCTTCATTAATAAGATCACCTAATGAAAGTCCCTGTCCTTGGTACTGTTTAGCAACACTTACGACAAAACGAAGATTTGCTTTAACTAATTTTTCCAGAGCCTCTTTACTGCCGCGCTTTATCTCCCTTGCTAATTCTATCTCCTCTTCTGCCGTTATTAGGTCAACCTTGCTTATTTCATGCAAGTATTTATCGAGAGATACGCTTTCGTGATTTGTAAACTGTTTCGCGAGATTCAAAATGAACTCCAAACATCTATTTGTTTATCGAATCAACAATCCCTACAATAGAAGCATCAACAGGAGCCATATCAACATCAAGAGGAATAACTGCTTCACTAGCCGTAATATAAAAAATAGTTTCACCCGGTCCGGCACCAACAGTATCCAACGCCATAATCGGATCACCAAGTTTTTCATTGTCCGAATTCAACGGCTGAACTAATAAAATTTTATAACCTTTTATACTCTCATACTTTCGAGTAGCCCAAACCGAGCCAATAACTTTTCCCAGAAGCACTACTCATTTACCAAATCTTTTACCGAAACATCCAGTTTATCAACAATTGCCATAACAACAGAATCAATTGGTTTATCATGTGTAAATGTAGTTTGTCTTGCCGAACTTCCCTGCGCAATCAAAACGATCTCGCCAACTCCGGCGCCAACAGAGTCAACGGCTATTACAGTATGATCTTTTGGAGTATAGTCAAGGTTCAATTGACGAACTATCAAGAATTTTGACCCGACTAAATTCTCATCCTTTCTTGTTGACCAGACAGTACCGATCACTTTACCGAGCAGCAAAACAACACCTTAAAAGTTGGTTAATAAAATTAAACACTAATTTATAAAAATAATTTTAATTTTCCAGGAAGCTTGTGCCTTTTAATTCATTTTTTACATTGAAAAATTCAGCAGCAGTTTTCGCAATATCGGAAAAAGTTTCTCTTATTCCAAGATCTTTTCCAATATTTCCTTTTTTATAATAGAGGAGTGGAATGTATTCCCTGCTGTGATCCGTACTTGGGGTTGTAGGGTCATTACCATGATCAGCAGTGATTATCAAAGCATCATCTTCGTCAAGGTGCTCTAATATTTCCGGTAGATGTTCGTCAAAATATTCTAATGCTTTAGCAAAACCTTCGGGATCATTTCGATGCCCGTAGTAAACGTCGAAGTCAACCAAGTTCACAAAAATGAACGAGTTGGAATTATTTTTCAAAGATTCAATTACTTTAACAATTCCTTCTTTGTTTGATTTAGATTTTACGTTTTGTGTAATTCCTTTATAATTGAAAAGATCGTTAATTTTTCCAATTGCAATAGTTTCAAACCCATTATTTTTTAATACATCCATGATCGTATCGCGAGGTGGCTCGATAGAAAAATCTTTTCTGTTAGTTGTTCGGGTATAGTTTCCATTCTCGCCCAGAAATGGACGAGCAATTACTCTGCCTACGGTGTCTTTTCCAACTAAAACTTTATGACGGGCAATTTCACAAATTTCATATAACCGATCTAATGGAATTACTTCTTCGTGTGCGGCAATCTGAAAAACAGAATCAGCGGAAGTATAAACTATCGGGAAGCCGGTTTGTACATGCTCGTCACCAAGTTCGTTGATTATCTCCGTACCGGATGCAGCCTTATTACCTA
>JAADIB010000306.1 GCA_013151565.1 Chlorobiota bacterium | reverse complement strand
GCTTTATCTTTAATTTCATTTAAGCTGAGAGGCATATATTTTTTATGTTTTTATAAGATTGCTCTTTTGTAAACTCCCTAATCGAAAAATAAGCAATTCCAGACTTTTAATTAAATTACTTTAAATAAAATATTTCATCCGTGATAATCTGTTAAATTCGTTTTATCTGTGTGCTATTTGCTTTAAATTACGATTTAATTTTTGATTTTTATAAATCTTATTTATCTTGCGTAAAATTTTTAAAAAAGGTTTATAATGGAAAACATTGTACTTAAAGAATACATAAATAATATTCCCAAAGCAGAATTGCATCTTCATATTGAAGGTACGTTTGAACCGGATTTAATATTCAAAATAGCAGATCGGAATAAAATAAAGTTAGATCATAATTCGGTTGAAGAATTACATTCAGCTTATAACTTCAATAACCTCCAGGAGTTTCTTAACATTTATTACACCGGTGCAAAAGTTCTTCTCACGGATGAGGATTTTTATGATCTTACTTGGGCATATCTTGAAAAAGCTCATTCGCAGAATGTAATTCACACAGAGATCATGTTCGATCCACAAACTCACACAGATAAAGGAATATCATTTGATACTGTAGTTAATGGTATTTATTCTGCTTTGAAAGATGCTGAAAAAGAGTTTGGTATGACTTCGAAACTGATATTATCAATACTGCGCCATTTACCTCAGGAAGCTGCATTTGAGACTTACGAGAATTTTTTCAATCACCGAGATAAAATTAATGTGCTCGGATTAGATTCGTCAGAAATCGGAAATCCTCCATCTAAGTTCCAAGAATTATTTACCAGAGCATATTATGATGGTCTAAAACTTACCGCTCACGCCGGTGAAGAAGGTCCGCCAGATTACGTATGGGAAGCATTGGATACTTTGAAAGTTAACAGAATAGATCATGGAAACCGTTCCCTTGAAGATGAAGATCTGGTTGAAAAAATCGTTAATAACCAAATTGCTTTAACGGTATGCCCGCTCTCAAATTTGAAATTACAAGTTGTTGATGACTTGCGCGATCATCCGCTAAAGACGATGCTGGATAAAGGGATTAAAGCTACTGTCAATTCTGATGATCCGGCTTACTTCGGCGGTTACATAAATGATAATTTTATCAAAACTGCCGAAGCTCTTGATCTTACTGAGGATGAAATCTACAAACTCGTAAAAAATTCATTTGAAGCCAGTTTTGCTGATGAAAAAAGGAAGAATGAAATGATTCAGCTTTTAGAAAAATATAAAGTAAATAATTAGTTGTTGTAATTATTTTTGTTCTTAAGAAAAAAAGGGACAGACATTTGGTCTTGATAATTTCAGATTAAAAAGATATATTCTCTTACAATAACTAGAGATTATTTATTGAAGAATTTTACTGTTACCACTCCTAAAAATATCAAAATAGATAAGAAGATAGTTCATTCGATCGTATCGGAATTGAAGAATATTCTGGAGTTTACAGTTGAATCGCTTAATGTTAATTTTGTAACACCGGAGATTATGATCGAAATCAATAAACAATACCTTGATCATGATTACGATACCGATGTTATTGCATTTAATTACTCTGGGGATAATGCCAAGCTCGATGGTGAAATATTTATCTCCATCAGTCAAACTATTGATAATTCAATCAGATTTAATGTAAATTTGGATAGTGAATTTATTAGACTAATTGTTCATGGAATTCTTCATCTTTTAGGATATGATGATAAAAAGCCTTACGATAAAAAGAAGATGAAAATTGAAGAGGACAAATTGACTGAGAAACTTAAAAAAGATTTTAAAAATATACTGATTGAATATGACTACTAAGGTTGTTGAAGTACTGGCTCAAATTCTAGACGGATTAAACAAGAATTTTTCTTTGGAAGATGTTAACAGCAAGTTGACAAATGATAATAAATTTGATAAACAAACTGTCAGCGCTGCCTTTAGTCTGATCTATGATAAAATTCTGAAAAGTACCGGTGAAAAAATACACGATCAAAAGCCGAGTAAGAATTTTAGAATTCTTAATGATGAAGAAAAGGAAATGATTGGATTAGAATATTACGATTACCTGATGCATCTGCAAAACATCGGGTTACTTGATCCAGACGATACGGAAATGCTTTTGGAACAGATTATGTTGTTCCCCAATCATTCAATCACATTTGAAGATATTAACTGGATGATACTTGTCTCTTTAGTAGATTATAATACAAAGATTTTACCGGGAAGCAGGGTGATCCTTTATTCAACCGATAAAATTAATTGATGTATTAGAATTAAATTTATTAAAAAAAATTATAGCACTACTTTGTAATATTTCTGTTACTTGATTACATAGTAATTTGTTACCAACAATTTGAAAGTTATAAGTGCGAATAGAAAAAGCAATTGAACATTTCCTATCTGAACTGAAGGGCATAAGGAATGCAGCGGATAATACGATTTCTTCCTACAGCATAGACCTAAAACACACAAACTCCTCCCATAAACCCCAAACAATCTTAAAAAACTTTGTAGGTTGAAAAAATAACTCAAAAACATATTCGTACTTTTTTAGTCCAATTGAACAGTGAAAATAATTCTACCGGCACAATCTCTAGGAAATTAACTTCACTGAGGAATTTATTCAATTTTCTATTACGTTCCGGCGAAATTGAAAAAAATCCGCTGAAGGAAATAAAGAACCCGAAAATAAAAAGAAGTATTCCTGAAACATTACCACTTGATTCTTATCTAAAAATTATTACTTTATTAGATGAGGAAAAAGGAGAGAGCAAATTCCAAACAAAAGCTATTTTTGAATTATTGTACGGATCCGCCATTAGAGTATCTGAATTGTGCGATTTGGATATCGGTGATGTAAATTATCAATCTAAAACTCTTAAAGTTCATGGAAAAGGTTCAAAAGAAAGATTTGTTCCATTAGGCGAAAAAGCAATTGAAGCAATAACGGATTATATGTCAACACTTAATGATAGATCATTTAAAAATCCTCTATTTTTTTCGCCGAGGGGGGAACGAATTTATCCTAGACTTGTACAAAGATTAGTAAAAAAATATATTCAGAAAGTGAGTGACGTATCAAAAAAATCACCACATATTTTAAGACACAGTGCTGCAACACATATGCTAGATAGAGGTGCAGACTTGCTTGGAGTTAAAGAAATACTTGGTCACGAAAACTTAAAAACGACACAGATATATACGCATGTCAGTGTTGAAAGACTAAAAAAAACTCACAAATCTTCTCATCCAAAATCATAAGGAGTTTGTTATGAACATTAATATCACATCAAGAAAATTCAAAGCAAAAGACTCGTTAAAAGAGTTTATCAGTAAAGAAGTAAAATCACTTGAAAGGTTCAGTGATGACATTCTGGATGTTGATGTTGTACTCAGTTATCTACACAATAAAGATAGCATTAAAATTGCGGAGATTAATGTCACTATTCCCGGGAAGAATCTATTAGTAACCGAAGAATCGGATGAATTTTCAAAATCTGTTATAGAAGCTGTAGATAAATTAAAACGTCAATTGAAAAAATTCAAATCGAAAAGGAGAACGAAAGCAGCTAAAGCATGAAAATTGACAATAAAAATATTACCAGAAAGGAAAAAATTACCGTTGAATATTTCTTTAAATATGCTAAAGACAACTTCAAACTGAAATCTTTTACAGGCAAAATTGGGTTAAATAGGTATATTACGGAGCAAAACTTACACAGACCCGGTCTTGCATTGGCTGGGTTTGTGGGATTATTCTCTTATCCGAGAATTCAAGTATTCGGTAATACTGAGATCAGCTATTTGAAAAATTTAACTGAAAAACAGAGAAAATCATCACTTAAAAAGTTGATGGATTTTGAAATTCCATGTATTATATTAACAAATGGCGTAAAACCATTTAAAGATATGAGTGAATTGGCAAAAAAACGTAATATTGCAATATTCGGCTCAAATCTTAGTACAACTAAATTAATATATTATTTAAGTGATTTCCTTGAAGACCAGTTTGCTTACAGGTTTACTGTTCATGGTTCACTTGTTGATGTATACGGCGTTGGTATGTTATTTGTTGGAAAGTCGGGTATCGGTAAAAGTGAGGTTGCTCTCGATCTTGTAGAACGAGGGCACCGACTTGTTGCCGATGATGTTGTTATTTTGACAAAAAAAGGGGAAGGGATCATAATGGGTTCCGGAACTGATCTTACTGCTCATTTTATGGAAATACGCGGTATCGGGATAATCGATGTCCGCAGCATGTTTGGTGTTAGAGCAATTAGATTTCAGAAAAGAGTTGAGGTAGTGATTGACCTGGAAATTTGGGATTCAAAAACGGAATATACACGTACGGGGTTAGATAGTTCAACAGTCTCGCTAATGGATATTGATATACCCTATGTAAAGCTACCTATCATTCCAGGAAAAAACATTACGGTTGTATCAGAAGTTATTGCGTTGAATTATTTACTTAAACATTATGATTATGATGCAGCAAAAGTTTTGACTGAAAGATTGAAAAAAAAGTTAGAAACAAAAAACTCATTAAATGACAGAATAATTGATTATTTTGAGCATGATTTTGAATAAACAATAACCTTAATTAATAACTTGACAAAAAGGAAGCTAATGCTTACCTTCGCAACCAAATTATTATGAAAAAGTATTATTATTTCTCGAAGAAGAATCTCAAATTTATTGAGATCAAAAACTACTACAGGAAACTTGTATTAATTGTTTTCCTTGTCTCATTAGTATTTTCAATGCTGATTTTCGGAGCTTACTATGCAATTGACGAAATGCTGAATCCTGATTCGGCAGTTAGAGCATTACGTTCTGAAAATGAGGAACTGAAGGATAAACTTCAATCGGCGATGAGTGAATTCAAATCTGTGAATGAACAGTTGGATTCTATTTCCATCATTAATAACGATTTAAGATTAGCCACTAATTTGGAACCGATTGATGATGACCAGAGAAACATTGGTATCGGCGGTAATATTTTCGAAGATGTCGATCCCACAAACTCCGATGAGATGCAGTTATTGATCACTTCATTACAGAAGTATATTGATCAAGCTCAACTCAAGATCAAATTCGAAAAAGATAACTATAAGGAAATTGAAACTGCTTTAAGCGAGAATCAGAAGCTATATGATGCTATACCCGCTATAAAACCGGCAGAAGGTATTTATGGTGATCGTTTTGGAATAAGACTACATCCTATATTGAAGATCAGAAGGATGCACAACGGCGTTGATATGCTTAGTAATATCGGTACTCCTGTTTACGCTCCTGGCGCTGGAAGAGTTGAATTTGTAGGACGTAAAGGTGGATTCGGAAAAACCATAATAATCAATCATGGATTTGGTTATAAAACTTTATATGGGCACTTAAGCAAATATAAAGTTAAAAGAGGTCAAAAGATTAAAAGAGGTGATCTGATCGCCTTAACCGGAAGCTCTGGAAGTCTTTCTACCGGCCCGCATTTACATTATGAGGTTAGGCATAATGGTATTGCATTAAATCCAAGAAATTTTATATTTGACGACGTAAATATTTTTGATTTAGTCAAAAAGTAAAAAAAAAAGAAAATAAGGAAATAATACAATATGATTTGGACCATCGAATTAGCTTCGTATCTTGATGATGCTCCATGGCCTGCTACAAAAGATGAATTAATCGATTATGCCGAAAGAATTGGGGCCCCTTTAGAATTAGTTTATAATCTCCAAGAATTGGAAGACGCTGAAGAGGGATTTGAGTCGATTGAGGATGTTTGGCCAGACTATCCAACTGACGAAGACTTTTTCTTCATGGATGATGACGGCGAAGAGTATAGTTAGTCATGTATGACTTCCTTAAGCTGGTACCCGGTCAATCGAAAGTTGTACAAATATTAGACAAGATTGTATCTTCTCAACAAGTTCCACATGCGTTTCTATTTACTGGGCCGCAGAATGTCGGTCAGCATTATACTGCAAAGCAATTATTAAAATCCATACTCATAAAGGATGAAAGCAACAAATCAATTGAATTCAAAATTGATAAACTTGACGATCCGTATATCAAGTATGTGATACCTTTACCGAGAGGGAGAGGGGAGACTCCGGACGATTTACCTTATCAAAAAATAAGCGATGTAGATTTAGAAATAATCATCAATGAATTAAAAGAAAAATCTGATAACCCCTACTACGAAATCAAAATAGAAAATGCTAACGCCATAAAGATCAACAGCATCAGAGATATCAAAAAGAATTTAGCAGTTAACTATAGTGATCTGAAATTTCGGATGATCATAATTGAGGATGCGCATCTAATGAGTATCGAAGCTCAGAATGCGCTTCTCAAAAGTCTGGAGGAACCGCCGGAAGGAATTATTTTTATTCTGATCACTCATAAACCGGAACTGTTACTTACGACAATTTATTCCAGATGCTGGGAGGTTCAGTTTACATCTCTCGCCGATGATATTGTCGAAGATATATTAGTTACAAGATTCAACGTAGAAAGAAGTACCGCAAGTGAACTATCACCTTTTGCAGGCGGTTCTATTCATACGGCTGTTGATCTGTTAAAATATGGTTTTGAAGAAATAACAGATCTGACTATAAATATACTTCGTTATTCATTAGGCAGAAGATACAGCACTGCAATTAATTTAATGCAGAATGCAATAGATGAATTTTCAAAAGAAATTATCCCTATCATAATAACTTTAATGATCACTTGGTTTAACGATGTGCAGAAACACCGTAGCAGCAATAGTAAGTTTCACTTTATTGGACATCTTGATACTATTGAAAAGTATAACCAGAGGTTTTTTGATTCTGAGATAGATCAAGTTATCTTTACTCTCCAAAACTTAAAAGATAAATTGGACTTAAATATCAACTTGAATCTGATAACCCTTAACGTTATATTTAAAATAGCATCAATTGGAATTAGGTAAAACCTCATGTTAAATATAGATATTTCATTTCTCAAGAGCAGTGAGCTGGATTCTGCGGTTGAGGATATTACTGTTAAGTATAACGAGTTATATAAAAATAAGATCATTCACAATATAAAAGAAATAGACGGGCATATAACTTATGATGGACCTGATCTTGATCTTTCCGCAACTACCGAAATTGATTTACGAAATATAATTGAAGTAACATGTAAAGGAACTATCGGGCGTCATTACTGCCAAGTCCCGGATTCAATGAATGGTGTTCAGCTAGTTAAAAATAAGCTCGTTCTTATTAAATTACAAGAGGGGACAGAGATTGCAACGATTCTCGAGTTCGGGGAAATTGTGACTCTAAAAAGAAGATCACTCGGATTATGCAGTGAAGAAATTCCCGTAGTAATTAGAATGGCTGACGATTCAGATATTGAACAGTATCAAATGAACGTCGAAAAAGAGATCGATGCAAAAATATTTTTTCTTGAGTGTATTGAAGAACACAATTTGGAAATGAAATTAGTTGATGTTCATTATCAATTCGACAAAGAAAAATTATACTTTTATTTTACTGCGGATGGAAGGGTAGATTTTAGAGAACTCGTTAAAGACCTAGCATCAAAATTCAAGACAAGAATAGAACTTAGGCAAATAGGTGTACGCGACGAAGCCAAAAGGATCGGTGGTTTAGGTTCATGCGGAAGGGAATTCTGCTGTTCAAGTTTCATTACAAACTTCAAAAAGATCACGACACAAATTGCATCTGAGCAGAACCTTTCTACATATCTTGTAAAACATAGCGGTCCATGCGGCAAACTGAAATGCTGCTTATCCTTTGAAGTAGATTAGACAACATTATTGTTTCAAATAAATTGGAGTGGATATGAGAAAAGTTGTAATTGTTTCCGCTAAGAGAACTCCTATCGGCTCATTCATGGGCAAATTATCCTCATTAAAAGTAACCGACTTAGGTAAAATTGCAATTCGAGCGCTTCTGGATGAAAACAAAGATAGTAATATTAAGATCAATGAAGTAATAATGGGAAATGTTCTACCTGCGGGTGTTGGACAAGCCCCTGCAAGACAAGCTGCATTATATGCAGGACTCCCTGACGAAACCGAATGTTTAACAATCAATAAAATGTGCGGTAGCGGTCTGAAAGCCGTAATGCTTGCCGATCAAGCCATCAAATGCAGCGATGCCGACACAATCGTAGCGGGCGGCATGGAAAGTATGTCTAATGCGCCTTATTTGCTTCCTGGAGCGAGGAATGGATATAGGTTGGGCAATGCTAAAGTAATTGATTCGATGGTTAACGACGGTTTATGGGATATTTACAATAATATCCATATGGGCAGTTGTGCAGAAAAATGTGCAAGGGATTTTGAATTCAGCAGGGAAGAGCTTGATAATTTTGCTATTGAATCTTACAACCGTACAATTAAAGCTCAAGAGAACCATATTTTTGATGATGAAATTGTACCGGTTAAAATTGTTGAAAAGAGAAAAGAAGTTATGGTAACAGAAGACGAAGAACCTGGTAATGTTAAGTTTGATAAGATTCCGAACTTAAGACCGGCATTTGAAAAAGACGGGGTTATAA
>JAADIB010000095.1 GCA_013151565.1 Chlorobiota bacterium | reverse complement strand
TACCCCAATAAGAAAGTCCCAATAAAACTGGTATAGAGAGAACTGCAACTAATATTCTAGTAGTTCTATTATTCATAAATATCAGGAACGGCTATTAATATCGTTAATAATTGCCAAAGCATCTTGGGCATCTGTGTCTTTCACCAAGACTTTAACTCCTCTTAAATCTCCAACCGCCGGGAAACTGCTGTCGCTCTGATTTAATATTATCGCCTCAATATCAGCGCCTTTAAGATTTGACTTCAGCATATCCGCTTCTACAGCATTATCACAGCTATATACAACAACCCAATCTTTAGGATGAAGCAAATTACCTTCGAATTCCTCTTTTGTTACTAAGTCTGTATTACAGTCCGGACAAACTGTTACGCCATCTACATATTCTAATTCACATTTTGGACAAATCATTGTGTCTCCTCATTAATATTGGTAAACTTATAATAATATTTTTTTACAAAATACAAAAAGAGAAAAAATATAATTGAAAGCAAGATCAAACTGATCAAGTTAAAACTAAATTCTTCACTTGTAACTACTGCTGTATTAGACAATCCTTCTCCGCCCTCAATAAAATAAACAATTATCGAAACAAAGTTATTCAAAAAGTGAAGTATTACCGGTATAAGAATTGATTTTGATATATAAACCGAGAATCCCAAAAACATTGCAAGAAACAGCAATGCTAAAAATCCGTAAGGATTAAAGTGATAAAGCGAGAATGCGATTGATGTAATAAAAATTGCCCAGAATGGTTTAATGGACAATTCAAAACTCTTTTGAACAAATCCTCTAAAAAACACCTCTTCACAAATTGCCGGTACAAAAGCAACAACCAGAACGACTAAAATCATTTCAAAAATTGAAGATGCTGATAATATACCTCCATACATATCTGTAAGAAGTGTATCCATTTGATCGAAAAAAGTTTTTAACGTTTCGAAAAAACCGGATACCTCTGAAAGTTTTTGTATAAGGAAATTCTGGACATAGATAAAATTCTGAAGCAACGGTGTTAAAATTCCCAACCCAACAATAAATACTATTACTTCCTTCCAATTAGGAACCTTGACGCGTAGAATTGGAGTAACATCCGTATATACTAATTTTGCCAAGATAAGCGCCGGAGCTAAGATAAACAAGATTTGTCCGCCGGCAGTGAAAAGCCGCAATGCATTCATGTTAGCATCTTTAAGATCGAACCCGAAGATTAAAATTTGAAGCAGTCCTCCTCCAAATTGATAAAGGAAGAATACAATGAATAGAGCATAAACAGCAGCTTTGCCTGGTGGCATTGTCGGTTCAATGCCTGATTTTTTTAGCGGTGATAGATTATTGTTATTATTCTCTTCAGTCATAAATGCAAGTTAAATAATTGAGGTGCGAATTGCTATTTTGAAAAATCGGTATCAATTGTTTTCTGTTAATTTCCCATTACCATTTTATTAAGCTTCAGAAGACTATCTTTTTCTCCGATCGCTATTAATTTATCTCCGATTTCTATAATTTCATTCGAGCGTGGATTGTAGATAAATTTCCCGTCAACTTTCGAAATTCCAACAACCATTATATTCAGATCTTTTCGTAAAGGTGATTCAGCTAATGTTTTCCCAACAAGTTCACCATCCTTTTTAATTGATACTTCTTCAAGATTGATATCCTCCTTTCCACCTATGGCAATACCTTCAATAAAGTCAATTACGCCTGGTCTTAAAAGAAGTTGTACAAGACGTTTTCCGCCTAATTCATAAGGTTTAATTACTCTATGCGCTCCGGCTCTTTTTAGTTTGGATTCCGCCGTATCATCAATAGCTCTCGATACAACACATAGATCTTTATTCAACTCTTTTGCAGAAAGTGTAATGAAAACATTTTCTGCATCAGAACGTACTACTGCTGCCAGCCCTTTAGCCCGTTTTATTCCCGCCTGTTCCAAAATATCATCGTTGGAAGCATCTCCATGAATAAAAAGCATATTCTTTTCTATTAATTCTTCTATCTTATTCTGCTCTTTTTCAATAACTAAAAATGGAACATTATTATTGGAAAGACTCTCACAAACCTCATGTCCCATTCTTCCAAACCCGCAAACAATATAGTGATTCTTCAATTGATCAAGTTGTTTACTCATTCGTCTTCTCCTAAAAATTTGTGTTTCAATAATCAACTGCGCTGCGCGTCCACCAGTGTATGCAATAGTCAGCACACCGGATAGAATAAGAAAAATTGTAAGCAGTCTCCCGAGATCGGTCAAAGGTTTAACCTCTTTGAATCCGGTAGTAGAAACGGTTATGATAGTCATATAAAGCGCATCAATAAAACTGTAGCCCTCAATGATCTCATACAAAATAGTTCCAACAAGTACTATTAGTGCAAGTAAAACGAATCCATAGATAACATGTTTTATTAATCGATTCTTCATAATGACCAGGTTTTGTAAAATAAAATATCAATAAAGATACTTATACAATTATAATAAAAACTTATGTTAGATGTGGGCGGGAAAGAACTTTCTTTGTCGTAAAAACCAGAAGCCCCAAAAGTAAATTAACTTCTGAGGCTCCTAATAAGAACAATGCTATTTGCCACTATTTCTGCAATATCATTTTCATTGTTGTAGAACCAGCATTTGAAGATAACCTATACATATAAATACCACTCGGTAAATTAGAAGCATCAAACTGAACTTTGTAATTTCCAGCAGTCATTTCATCATCAACTAAAGTTGCAATTTCTCTGCCTAATATATCATATACCGACAATGTCACATGTCCACTGTTTTGAGGAACAGAGAATGCGATAACAGTAGTAGGATTGAAAGGATTAGGATAGTTCTGACTTAACACCATTGTTTCAGGAATAAGCTTATCAGTAGACTCTACACCAGTAGCTCTATCAGCCTCCAGAACAACAACATAAGAATCATTAGACCAAACATCTTTATCAGTACTATAATTAACAAATACATATTCACTAAGTCCGTCACCATCCATATCAACAGCAGCATTACCATAATAAAGCCTTGGAGTTAAAAAAGATGCAGAATCAGGCCCAAGTTCTGCTGCAGCTAGGTCGTAAGCATCATATGCAACCGTTAGTTCCCAATTAGTTGAATCTGCCATATCTCCTTGCCCTTGGTATTCGAGATCGAATATTTGTCCGTTTCTTTCACCGGCTATCAACAGACTTAGATTTCCATCTTGATCAGGATCAGCAATTACCATATTTCTGAATTTACCATCAGCAACATTGCCGCTTGGTTTGATTTTTTTAGGGATATGATAAAACTCTACAACATCAGCGGCTGTAATTGCTGATATATCACTAATGTTCTGGATTATGAAAAGTGTACTCTCTGGTTCAGTACCTGCAATAAAAAGTTCATTTTTGCCATCCCCATTTACATCGGCAATTCTGACACCATCAACTGCTCCATAATCAATTCCTTGACTAGCATATAACTGCTCCAGATCATTAACATGCTCGTATGTATCAGGACCAGTACTCTCAAATATACGAAGTGTAAACATATTCCAAACCATCTCAAATATATCAGTATTCCCATCGTTATCCAGGTCGCCTGTAATAGTTGAAAAGTTCGAACCACCTTCAGTATTCTGGAAGTTATATTCCACTATCCATTGCCCAAAAGCGGATAAATCACCACCAACTACAGAAGCAATCAACACTTCACGACCACGACCACCGGCTCTAACTCCCACAATAAGTTCATTAGTCCCATCTTTGTCAACATCTTCAATCAGCATGCTATAGGGTCTCCAATCAGTATTATCCGGGACATTAAAGTGGGTCTCACTTGTTGGTTTAAATGTACCGTCACCCTGTTCCCTGCCATATTTATTTTCTCCCTGAACGCCACTCCATTCAAAAGTAAAAACTCTCGGCGGATTTGGTGATTCCGCTGATACAATTGATGGCCAGCCTAAAACAATATCAACTTTTCCATTATTGTCTGCATCACCAACTGCAACACCAAACCAACTGTTACCTGGAATAGGGAATTTATATGACCATACTAATTCATATGTATTATCGCCCGTTGCCTCATACATATAAACATAGTTACTATCCATATCTGAAGTTCCGCAAATGAATTCACCCCATCCATCTTCATCGGTGTCAAATCCTGCAATAACTTTTGCAAATTCCGAACCAACATTTTCAGGCTGGAACGGCATTTGCTGCATATTCCAAACTTCATTCCAAACTGTCTGCGAAAAAACACTGGTTGTTAAGAAAAGTAGGAAGATAAAAAGTATAGATTTTTTCATAAAAACCTCCATAGATTTAAGATTAGTTATAATTAAGTGTGAATTAAAAATGAATAATAATTTAATAAATTTAGTCGAAAGTAATCAATAATTGTCGAATATTCAATATATTATGAATGGGATTTATATTTACCCATTATTAATGTATAAATATTTAATAATTGATTAAGTGTTTGCTATGAATATTGCTCGTTTTGGCGCCGGGTATCCTTCCACAGTTAAATCAGGATTTTGAGGATCTAGGAAATCGGATAATGATTCAAATGTCATCCATTCTGTTTTCCGTTGTTCATTAAATGTAGTTTTAGTTATATCAATAAGGCGAATATTTTTAAAGCCGATTCTTTTCAGCCAAAGTTCAAGTGTTAGAGTAGAAGGAATGAACCAAATATTTCTCATTTTGGCATATCTTTTATCCGGGACTAAAACTTCACCGGCTTTACCGTCAATTACTAAAGTCTCCAGAATTAACTCTCCTCCGCTTTGCAGAGAATCTCTTAATTCAATCAAATGATCAAACGGTGAGCGGCGATGATATAAAACCCCCATCGAAAAAACAGTATCAAAGTAATTTAATGACTGCAGGAATTGTTCCATTTTATAAGGAAGAAGCCAAATTAGTTTTTCTCCTACAAAATGTTTCACCGCACTAAACTGGAAAAGACTTAGTAAAAACGGGTCGATTCCTATAACACTCTCTGCTCCTTCGCCAAGAATTCTCCAACTGTGGTAACCGTTTCCACATCCTACATCAAGTACATTTCTGTTTTCCAATGGTGAAATGTCATTTTTTAATCTGTCCCATTTCCAATCACTTCGCCATTCCGAATCAATAAAATTTCCGAAAAAGTTGTATGGTCCTTTACGCCAAGGATGAAGCTTCATTAGCTGAGTTTTTAATTTTACTCTTTCTTCATTAGAGCAATCATTCTCATCTCCAATTTGGATTGCGCTTTTGCTCAGATCAATTACAGATGGAGAGATAGAAGGAAAGTTGTCTATTGCATTCTTCCATTTGGCTATATCGCTATTCGTAAATGCCGAATCAATAAACTTCCGCATTGGATCTAAATGAGAAAAGAGTTTTGATTCTGCAATATGATCATAAAAATCGGAATAATCGATCATTTTACCGCTACGATTGAGATGAAATTAAATAATTGAAACCAGATATCAGAAGTTGTGAACCCTGCTTTATCAAGCCTGCTTATTAGCTGTTCCGGTGTTTCGGAAATCAGAACATTTTCAAGCGCATTGCGTTTCTGGCTTATCTCAAGTTCGCTGTAACCATTTAGACGCTTGAAGTCATAATATCTTTTGATCTGCCTCTCGTTCAGTTCTTCATTTTCAAAAACAACTTTTTCCGATAAGATCAGAATACCGCCTTTATTCAATCCGTCATATATCTTTTGGATTATCACATCTCTTGCTTCCGGCTCAATGAACTGCAGAGTATAATTAAGTACAACCACAGATGCATTTTCAATTTTGATATTTCTGATGTCATCGCACACAAGTTCAATCGGCGTTGACCCTTCACTTCTTTCCAGCAATTCCCTCGAACGTTTTATCATTGCTTCGGAATTATCAACAGCAATAATTTTACAATTCGGATGTGTGATATTCTGCTGCATCGATAGAGATGAAGCGCCCAAAGAAGAACCAAGATCGTAAAAGTTAGTGTTCGGTTTTGCATAGAGTTTTGTAAGCATACCGGTAGTAGAAATTATTGTCGCATATCCTGGAATTGAACGATGCAGCATATTCTCAAATAC
>JAADIB010000173.1 GCA_013151565.1 Chlorobiota bacterium | reverse complement strand
TTCGTGTTAGGTAGTGCATCATATATACTTTTCTTCGTGTAATAATGTCTTTTGAATTGCTGTTTACCGCTTCCGCTTGTTTGAGCAAAAAAAGAAATGTTGAATAAAAACATAGTAACTAAAGCAATTGATAATATCTTTTTCATTTTCTAACTCTTATTATTTAATCAATTAGTCCTAAAGCTCTCTTGGGATTAGTGCTTGTCAATAGCCTTAATTTTATCTTCAGTCATATTCAACTCTGAAGATAGGTTGCTCGCAGATTCTTTCATTGTTATAGCAGAGCCGGCAAGGTTATTTCGTCCCGGTTGTCTTACTATTTTATCTTCTCCAACCTCAACTTCAATTACTCCAACTCTATATCTTCCAGGCGGTGCACTTGCTGCTGCCATTGCATCTGTTACGATAATTGTCTTTTCATATCCGGTACTTTTAAGATAATTTGATAAAGCGAAAAACGGAATATGATGACCATCAGCGATAAAACAAATCCAAAGATCATCGGAAAAAGAAAGGACACGTTCTATAATGTTATCATGGCGCTCAATCACTTTCGGACACCCGTTACCAAGATGTGTGAACATCGATAAGCCAGCATCAACAGCTTCTTTTAATGTATCCAACGAAGCATCGGAATGACCCGCCGAAACAACCACATTATTCTGATGCAGCATTTTTATAACAGAATATCCATCATCAACTTCCGGTGCTAGAGTTACTAGTTTAATTAATCCGTCACCTACATCAAGAATTTCAGACATCGCTCCAACATCAGCTTGCCTTACAAATTCCTTAGGATGTGCTCCCCTATAACCGTCAGAGATATTTAAGAAAGGTCCTTCAATATGCAAACCGGTAATTACATTTTTGATCACCGAATCTTCTTCTCTGAATTGAAGAATATTTTTAATTCTCTTTTTCATCAAGTCCAGGTCATCAGTAATAAGCGTTGCCAGTATTCCTTCAACTTTATCTTCAACAAGTTTTTCGCAAGCAAATCTTAAATTTTCAATAGATAGATTTTCATCATTGAAATCAATTCCGGCATAACCGTTAACTTGTAGATCGAAGTATTTTTGTTCTTTAGTATTATTCATTATCACCTTCTAGGTTTAACACCTTTTCCCAAATTATTTTCTTTACTAAAATACTATTTTTAAGATTGTTATTTCTTCTTTTCAAAACACCTTGACCGGGATACCTAATAGAACCGGGTCTCTCAGAAGAAACTCTTTTAAAGTTTTCTAAAGTCTCATTGATTAAATTTTGCTGGAAATCTTCATCTCCAAATTTAGTGGGCTCAATGGTAATCAACACTTGCGAAACCCCATATTCATCTTAAGAATTTTTCCCAAGCTCATACGTGGTTTTTCCTCCGCTTAAAATTGCAGCAACAATATCTAAAACAATTGATAACCCTGACCCCTTCCAAAAGCCAATAGGCATATTCTTTCCGCCATTTCTTATCTCTGCTGCATCCTTTGTTAAATTGCCTTACTTATCATAGCCGCCAAATTCAGGAAGTTCTTTCCCTTGCCTAACATAACTTGCAATTGTTCCATATGAATATTGACTCACAGCCATATCCAAAACCAGATGTCCCTCTTTCCTAGGAACTGCAATAACCAAAGGATTATTTCCAATTAAGTTTTCGCTGGAACCGTATGGCGGGATGATTGGAATTGTGTTTGTCCAAGCAATTAATATGAACCCATTATCAACTGCAATCCAACCATACGATCCGGCTCTAAGCCAATGATTTGTATTTTTTATTGATACCAAACCGATACCATTTTTTGAAGCGATCTCCATTGCTTTGTTAGTGCAATAAAGAGCATTCAAAATTCCCACACCAAGCTTACAATTCAACTGACAAGTGATTTTCACTTACCACTTCAGGTTCTGCAGTTACTGATACATAACCCCTCTCAATATATTCAATCAGTGACGGTAGTCTATTTATACCATGGCTATTTATTCCATCAAGTGTTGAGTTGGCAATAACCTCAGCCACCTTTTGAGCTTTATCAGTTTCCAATCCATTATTAATAAGAACTTCATAAATTGTATTTATAAGTTCTTTGTACGATACTTTTATAAACATTGGATCTGTCATGTCTTTAGTTCTGCATATTAATTTTAACCGTATAAACACAAGGTGTGCCGGTTCTGTCGGTCCCAAAGATTATTTTTGTTCCTTCCGGACTAAAATGAGGATGCGGATGAGATGGTTGATCGTTCCAGCTTGAATTATGTCTGAAGAGTTTCTCCTCATTCAGAATTTTATCACGGTCGAATGTCCACATAGTCAAGATCATTCCATTATTCTGATCAGCTACCCAATGACGATTATCTTTATATATCTGGGAATGAGCCGGTCCTACTGGAACTTCAAACATAAAGTTATCACTGCCATCCGGCGAACAAGAACCAAGAAATTGCTTACCTTTCTTCTCACCAAATTTGTAGCGAGCGGAATATCCAATTCTCTTCCCATCATATGTCCAGAATTCATGTGTCCGATGAATTCCAAATTCTTGAGGAACTACTGGTCCGCCATCAGTTCCATTAATATTCACCCACCAAATTCTTATTGGTGTATTACCAACAATTCCATTGCTTTCCTTACGGTACCGGTGCTGCCAAGCATATGATATTATGTTTACATCTGTTGGATTGGCTTGAACATGACTGATAATAAATCCATAATCAGGAGTGATCTGTTTAATGTTTCCATCTTTCAAATCGTATCTAAAGACTGCATACGGACCTGTACTGCAGTTTTCAGAAAAATCCGGATTTTTGTTTGTAGCAAAAACCAAATATTTATTATCAGCAGTAATTGTGAACGATTCAATTTTCATTGAATCTTCTCGCATCACAATACGGTTTTCAAATGTTTCTGTGTTTAGCGAATGGATACAATTGTCAACTTCATACCAAATTGTTTTATACTTTCGGATATACCAAGTCTTTCCACTTATGTCTTTCGTTTCATTCGTCATCTGCGTCATTGTTCCATCAACAAGATTAAGAAGAAACAAATTTGTTGCACCGCTTCTGTTTGAATAGATGATCACATTATTATCATCGACAAACGATTCAACGTTAAAATATAAAGGCCAACTTCTGTATTTATCACTTGTCCATTTTGTAATCTCGTTACCATATTCCTCATCAATCCAAGTTGTTTTTTCCGAGAACCAAACTTTTCCAACATAACCTTTATCTTTGTAATTTTTATCTGAGGCAACCAAAATATTTTGTGTGAACACTACTACAATTATTGTTACAGTTATATTTCCCCAATTCATTGTATTATTTAATCTCCGCTTCCTTTCATAAGTTTATCAACTTCCACCGCACAGATAAATAAAGCGCCCAAACCACGAGGATCATTTGGAAATCTTTTTCTTTTCATGTAAAACTCTTCGTCATATCCTATGCCGGTTCCCCGGCAAATACCTTTTACAATACCATCATTAGAAATCTTTCTTGACATTGCTTCCCATCCCTCTAGAGCATAGTCTTTATAACTCTCATCTAACCAACCATTATTAACTCCAGCTGCTATAGCCATTGTGAACATAGAACTTCCCGAAGTTTCACCGAATGATTTCGGATTATTCAGAACTTGATGCCAAATTACATCTACGCCATGAAATTTAACAATGCCTCTGATAATTTTAATGTAAATTTTCATTATCCTATTGTAATTCTCACTATCCTTAGGCAGAAAACTAAGTGCATCGGTAACAGTCCAAATGATTCATCCGTTTGCTCTACTCCAAAAAACTTTCGATTGCTTTTTCTCATTAACGAACCAAGCACCCAACTTTTTCATCCCATAAATAATGATGAATATTTTCAATCTGCTTTACCGCATCTTTTAACAATGATTTGCTGCCTGTCAATTTTGCGACACGCACTAGCAAAGTTGCGCTCATAAACATATCGTAAGCACAGACTGTCCACTCCACTTTCTTTTCTAGTAAATTCGACACCGAAATCAAGAATATTCAATCCCTTTATTTGCTTCTGTTCAACTTTTATCAGGTTAAAAAAGTTTCGCTTTTTACTCTTTCAAAAACTTTGTTTACTTTCTCAATCGGCGATTCTTCAGCACAACCAATAAAAAATAAAAGGACAAAAGATATCATTGGAATTAATTTCTTCTTCATTTTAACACCATGTATTTATTTTTCCTTCCACCTATTCGTAGACCTTTAACTGTAAATGAAAAATCCAAATTAGATTTCGTGGAAAAGAGTTTTATCATTAACGTGTTTTTCTTATTCAGTAACTTTATGTTTTTGATTTCTTTTACTTTATCCGGATTGGCTTTATCAAAATCACTATATACCAACCCATCATTTAGATATAGCTTTGCGTTCGCTCCTGATGAAAGTATCATATCCGCATTTACTTTATCACTGCTTGTAATTGTTGCATAGAAATATTCAACAAAAGGTGTTTCTTGATTATGAACTTTATTAACCGATTCAATTTGTGATTCTATTCTTCTCCATCGATAAGTATTACCATTATACTCAAATTCCAATGCAACCTTTGGATGGACTTTATTTTCATCACCCAAAGACTTAAGTAAGTTTTTATCAGCTTCTGCAATTGAAGAAACATGGATTGGGTTTTGCGTTAACCATTCTGTAAAATATTTTCCATGGAAAACATTAACTGAAAAATTTTTCTTTCCAAATACTTTAGGAAGTAAGCTGATGTTATCAATTCGAGCTTGAATTAAAGCTCTTACATTTTCCAAAAAGTGTTTTCTATTTTCCTTAAGCCAGAGTTCGTTTATCGATTTAAGTAATTTTTGATAATTAGTTTTAGTTGCTTTAACATAATTAGAAATCTCTTTTAATTTTTTGGGGCTATCATATTTATCAAATATCTTTGCAAGTTCAAGTTTTTCTTTAGCCAGAGTTATATACAGATCATCAATAAATTGCAGCGCTTCAACTTCATCACTATTTTTCGAAGCATCTATTCCTTGAATTATTGCTTCAACATCCTTTGATATCTTATATACTTGCTCCCATTCTTTTGTATTTATATTTATTGAGTTCTCCACTTCATCCACATTTAATATTTTGAGTATTTTATCATTCATTAAATATGTTGGAATAAGTTCCCCCAATGTATTCAGTTCATGAATTGCAGCAGTAAAATTCGTGTTATCAGACTGCAGAAAGTTCTTACAATATAGTTTATCAAATCTGTTAGTTGTTATACCCTCAAAGTTCCATGCTGTTTGAGCGAAGTAAGCAACACCATACCAATCATGATTAAAGAATGCAAATCCACCATCATCCCAGATTGAAAGCATTGCTCCTAAGATATTAGGTTTTCCCTTTGTCTTTTTTATGAAATTAATATTCTTAAAAGCCGTATTATAATCCGGGAAAACTCTCCTCGAGTTTAGTATGCCTGGAACTACAATTGTCTGATAACCTTTATTTACAATAGGATCAACCAGTTTCTTTGTGTCCACTTCCGCAGAATAATCCCATGTACCTATGATAATATCTTTTGGGAGTTCATCCAAAAGTTCAGGATACTTTAAGATCACATCCCCCCAAATGACCATCTGCTTTCCATAACTTTTAACCATTTCGTAAAGTCGGAGAATGTGCATCTTATAAACTTCTGCATAACCAAGACTATCAACCATTGCCTTGGAATAGCCTTTCCCAAGATCAAATGTCTCATCACAATTTACGATGAACATTGGAGAATCAAAGGCTGGAATCAATTCAGAATAAATATCCGAAAGGAATTCGTAACTCTCCTCCTTTGCCGGACTGAGCAGTTTTCCTCTTTCTCCTAAGTGAGCATACATCGGATGAGATAGAATGTTTTCAAAATGTCCGAATGATTGAAAGTTGCCGATGAGTGTCATCTGGTATTTTTTTGCATAAGCGGAAAGTTCCTTTATCTCATCTATAGTTAAAGCATCGTCAGGTGCAAACTCCGGATGCGATTTCGTTTTTACAACATGCTCAATGTAATAAGTTAGATAATTGTATTTCAGTTCAGAAAGTCTTCTGATTTGGTATTTCATATATTCCATATTGGGAATCGGACCGCGGCTTATATCGTCCATCAACGCTCTGAATTTCATCTCAGGATAATCAACTATTTCAACTAAAGGAAGTTTCCCTTTCTCCCGATAAGCAATGATAAGCAATCAACAACTGTTTAAATGTTTGAAATCCATAAAAAATTCCGGTTTCCGAAGCAGCAAAGATAAAAATTGTATCCGGTTCAATCTTTAATATATAACCTTCCTCTATAAATAATTGTTCATCTTTCTTTTCTAAGTTTAATTCTTTAATTCTGTTTTGTGATAGCTTTGCAATTTTTACAACTATATTACCATCACCAAGCTTTTTAAGCTTTGAATTATAAAGACTCAGTGATCTATTAAACTCGTTTTTTAATGGCTGGAGAACTTGAGCATCTATATCATCAAACACAAAGTTTATGTTTTTGTTTAACAGTTCAAGTTCACCCTTATTAAATATAACCTTCTGAGGTTGTGGAATTATAGGTAAGTCACTTGTGGGATTATTAGAGCTACAACCAATAAGAGTTAAAAAGAAAAACATTATTATTGCAAAATTCTTCATTCCTCTTCTCAGTTCTATTTATTGATCTGCTT
>JAADIB010000183.1 GCA_013151565.1 Chlorobiota bacterium | reverse complement strand
AGTTGAATACTATCATATTGTGATGCATGCGGATCACTTTGGATATCGTGATACAAAACCGGTTCCTTGTTGTCTAATATCTCTTTAAGCATATTAGATGAAAAGTCAGCCAGTACTTTGATATTTTCTTTTTCAAAATTACGTGCAGTGATTATTGAAAAATCTTTCTTCTCTTCGTCATATTTTGCGAATAAACCGCGTTCTGCATTTATAACATTTATCACCAAATCCAGCGAGTGTTCGATTAAACTATCCTTTAGTACAGCAGAATTTATTAGCTGGCTCAATTCATAAAGCGCTTCAAACTGAGCTTTACTTAAAGTTTTTATATGATTTATATTTTCGTAATTGAACATTCTTTTATAATTAATTCCCGATTATAAATGATCCCGGTTTGGAACGACTTTGATTATTGAACTCATCAATTGCCCAGATAACCCAAAAGAAATTACCTTCGCCAAATTGTGAATTCACTGTATGTGAAATTGAATCTTGCGCTATATTCCCCTCTGAATAAACCATACTTGGAGGAGTCTCATTCGTAAATATTTCAACCCGATATGTAAAGTTAAATCCCGGTATAAATCTTATCCAATTTAACTTAAAAGGAGTACTGACTTGCTCATTATTGATGGGTTGAATTAGCTCAATTTCTTCGTTAATAACTCTTTTGATATTTGTAATTCCTATAACAAAAGTATTGCTATCCAAGTCATTTACAAGTATTCTGAAATCTTTTCCAATAATTTCATTCAGCGAAGTTATATTAAGATCACTTAATGTCAATTCACCGATGTAGTAATTTTGTGCAGGATCATAATCCAGAACTTTGAGTAAATTTAATTCATTATTTTCGATGGCAACATTAACAATATCATTTACACCTTCGTTATCGGATACTCTTGCTCTAACTTTAACATAATACTTTTGATTAAATTGAAATCGGTTTTCAACAACACTAAAAAATTCTAGGCTGTCTAAAGTCGGCACGGAATTAAGAAAAATTTCATTTGATACGATATCATTTTTTCCCCAATCAATAAAAGTAGAATCATCGCTGTATCCTTCACGATGAAACGTCAGCCAGCCATTATTTCGAATTACCCGAGGAATATTATACTCCCCGTTTTCGTCCGTCTGCACAAGAATATTATCATTTGCCCAAAACACATCAACATTTTTAATCGGTTCAAACGGATAACCTTGCGCTTTAACAACTCCGCTTATGCTCGAGAGTTTGTTATCAGGATTATTCGGATCAACCGGATTCTCTCTTGGAGCATTACACGAAATAGTTAGAATGAGCAAGCAAGCTAACAAGAATAAATAGGGCTTTCGATATCTTTTTTTCATATCTATCTAAAACTTCCTCAAATGTAATTTATACATTAATAAAACAGATAATAATATTAGATTATATAACATAAAAAATTATTGAATAAATTACGCTTCTCATGTAAATCGTTTAAACCGATTTTTAACAAAATTTTTCTGCTCAAAATAAAACCGACTTCTAGTCTTTGAACAATCATAAAAGTTTTATAATTTAACTTTAAATATTTTTTGAATAAAAATAGGAGAAATAAAAATGATTAATAGAAAAGCAATGATCACATTTTTTCTAGTTTTAATATTTTCAGCAAATCTTTTTGCCGGAGGTATTGTCAAATTAAAATCAGTCCAAAAACCTCAAGGAACAACATATGAAGATATAATTTATGTTCAGAACGGAAAATTACGTATGGAATCTAATGGAGATGAAGATAAAACGATAACCATTATTGATCCTGAAAAAGGAACAATGATAGATATTGACAAGGCGGATAATAGCTATATTGTACTTACGCAAGAGGACTTTAGAAAGTTTTCTCAGAAAATGAAAATGCAAAAAGAAGAAATGCTCAAACAATTACCTGAAGAACAGCGTGAAGCAATGAGTAAAATGATTGATCAGCAAATGGGACAGATGAAAAATCAACCAAAAACTGAGTTTAAAAAAGTTGGTAATGAAAAAGTTAATGGCTACGACTGTGAAGTTTATCAAGGCTTCAAATCGGGTACGAAAGTTAAGGAAATTTGGATTACTCCTTGGGAGAATATAAAACTGAAAGATGAATACATTAAAGTTTTCAAGGGTTTGAAAAAATTCTTTCAACAAATGACTGATAATATGGGTGAATATGGCAAGATGATTGAAAATGAATTTGATTCTGAGATGTTTGACAAAGGTTTTCCCGTTAAAACAATTGAATATGAAGATGGGAATCAGGTATTAGTTGAAACAATTGAAGAAGTAACAGAAAAAGAACTATCCCCTGTTCTTTTTGAAGTACCCAAAAACATGACCAAGAAAGATTCTTTCGGAATGTAAATTATAAAAAGGATCCTCATCCTTAAATTAGTAGGATGAAGATTCTTTTGCTTTTTCTGGTAATTTTGATTACAGAAGAAAAGCAGAATTTATTCTTCAACTTCAATTGATTGCCTTGATACGGCATAAGCAGTAAATACACCAAGCGCTTTATTGCTCCAATTTGTTACAGGATTAGCAGGTGCAACAGAACTTGAATTCTGCCTGCCCCCGGTACGGGAAGCATTTACACTATTCGCCGTTTTATAGAAATCAAACGAGGCTTTATCAATCGACTGTAATTCCACCATGAGAGAATCACCAAGTTTTATATTATTCGGCTTTGCATGAAGCACCAATCGATAATCAATTTTATTCCCATTCGTGAATTTATCAAAGTAGATATAAAATCCTCCCAACTGTTCTCCATTATTGAATATTTTAAATCTGCAATAATTGTCAATATCCGGTGGATCCTGAAAATAGAGATGCAGAAAGTAATTCTTTTCTTCCTCTCCTCCGCCTGGGGGAGATGGAGCAAGTTCGATTGAGAGTGAGTCCAAGTTAACTTGCCTCGGCATTGTCGATTCGGCTTGATATGTTTTCCCCTCGGCTTTTACGGTGATGCTGTAACTTTTCTCCGGTTGACCTTTTATAGAGTCAGTTTGGTAAATTCCATCTTCAACTTCTGTTAATGTACTGCTGTTGCCTTTGTTATCTGTTATAACAATATTAGCTCCCGACACTTTTTTATAAATTCCCGGCTGATAAAAATCCGTTGATTTTGTTATGCGCACTTCAGTTAGTGTATCATTATTTGTTACTTCTCCTTCAATAACAATTCTAGGCGCAGCAGAATTTAGGTCAACTACAATTACATCCTCGCAGCCGAAAAGAGAGATGACAAATATATTTGCTAAAATAATTTTTATATATTTTTTCATAGATATTACCTAAAAACTAAAATTAAAAGTTATTGACGGAACAACTCCGAACAATGCCAAGCGAACCGCCTCGGTATAGTTAGGGTTCGATTTGCTTTCACGAAATGTTATCGTATATGCATTTTTTCTACTATATGCATTGTAAAGTGAGAAAGTAAGACTCATTTCGGAATCTTTCCGTTTTCTCAAGATCATTGTAACACCCAAATCAAGTCTATGATATGCAGGCATACGGTAGCCGTTTCTTTCAGTGTACAAATTGAGAGTATTCCCATCAACAGAATACTTGCCGCTTGGAAATGTTACCGCATCGCCGGTGTAGTAAATCCAGTTTGCTGAGAATGTCCACCACTTACTTAACTTGTAGATAGCTGTTATTGAAAAATCGTGAGTCCTATCCTGTCTTGCCGAGAATGGATTTCCATCATTTATATCGGGGAATTTTCTCTCGGTTTTTGAAAGTGTATAACTTAACCAGCCAGTTAAATTTCCAATATTTTTCTTGAAAAAGAATTCAATACCATAAGCATATCCTTTACCAAAAACCAACTGCGATTCAATATATTCGTTAAAATATATATCTGCTCCGTTCTCGTATTCAATCTGGTTCTGCATATTCTTATAATATATTTCCACTGAAGATTCAAAAGTATTATTACCAAAGTTTTTGAAATAACCTAGGCTCACTTGGTTTGCTATTTCCGGTTTAATTATATCTGTTGTCGGCAGCCAGATATCGATCGGGGTTGAAGTTGTTGACGTAGAAAGCATATGTATATATTGGAAATTTCTTGCGTACGATCCTTTTATGGAACTGGTTTCATCCAAAAGATATGTGGTGGAAATACGCGGCTCAAGTCCCCCGTAACTGCTGATAATATCTCCGCTTCCATACTCAATAACACTTGTTGGAATATTAAGCTCATCGTAAGTATAAACTTTACCCGGACCCAAGTTAAGATAGTGGGAATACCTTAGCCCATAATTGATTTTAAGTCTGTGAGTTAAAGACACATCGTGAGAAATATAAGCTGCCAGTTCAAGTCCGTATTTATTATCAACCTGAAATGAATTTACACTTCCACCGTAACTATCAATCTCTCCAGGAAGAAAAATATGATAAAACCCGATAACACCGAATTGCAGAAGATTTTTCGAGTTGAAGAAATACTGGAAATCACTTTTAAAATTTATATCTCTAATTCCGGATGTAACTTTAAAATTATTTTCTTCACTTAAAATTGAAACCACATAATTATAATCGCTTACAATAAAAGATGTGTTCGAAAATAATTTTTCACTGAATAAATGGTTCCAGCGAAGTGTACCGGTAATGTTACCCCAGTCAAATCCGAATTCATTTTTATAGCCCAATACATCCCGCCCGAAATATCCCGACAAATAAAGTTTGTCCGAATTGCTGAATTTGTAGTTGGCTTTAAGATTAAGATCATAAAAATATAATTTCGTGTCCTTCAAAGTTTCATCACCGGCTAATGGTATAAAGAGATCAGCGTATGTCCTTCTGCCCGAGATCAGAAACGAGGATTTATCTTTTACAATCGGTCCTTCAACTGATAGACGCGAGGAGATCAGTCCGATTCCGCCGGTGAATCTCCATTGTTTATTATTCCCCTCTTTCATTTTAATATCAAGTACCGAGGAAATTCTGCCGCCGTATTCTGCAGGCATACTTCCTTTTATTATTTTAGCATTTTTTATTGCATCGGAATTGAATACGGAGAAGAACCCGAAAAGATGTGAAGGATTATAAACAGTTGCTTCATCAAGTAAGATCAAGTTTTGATCAATATTTCCACCGCGTACATAGTAGCCGCTGTTACCGTCCCCCGCTTGACTTATTCCGGGTAGGAGCTGCAAGGTTTTAAGAATATCCGCTTCTCCCAAAATTACAGGGATAGCCTGCAATTCTTTTGGAACAATTTCAGTTGTTCCCATCTCGGTTGATTTTACATTATGATCGTCCTGTTTCCCTTCAACAACAACCTCATCTATTTCGTATGAAGCCGGTGTAAGTTCAACGTTTGAGTTTACAGAATATTTTAAGTCAATTGTTAAAGTCTCATTTTTATAACCGGTGTAACTATAGCGGATCGTGTATTTCCCTTTTGGAACCGTAATAGAGTAAAATCCATATTGATTACTCGCTGTTCCAGTCTCAAGTTCTTGTATATAAACATTAGCGCTGATCAATCCTTCACCGGTTTCGGCATCTGTAATGTATCCGCTTAAGGTCGAAGTCTGTGCATTAAGAATTGCAGTTGCAAAAAAGATAGCAACTAAAAAGAATATGAATTTATTTAGCATTATTTCTCTTAGTTGAAAAAATATGATTGATGAAAATAATAAAAAGCAGATTAAAAGAAGTTGCAAAATTTATCACAATATCTTTAAAAGGACTCTTACATTATTTGATAAAACAAAGACAGATAGCAATAAATATTAAAACCGTTATACTACTTCGCCAGTTTCAAGTCAATATCCAAACTTAATTTCTCCATGAAAGTTGAACCACCGCCAGCTCTTCCTCCTTTACCACCGCCGCGCATACCGCCGCCACCTGGTCCTCCTCCCGACATACCGCTTCCATTTACCATACCTTCACCTCTCATTTCACTCATATCTATCTCGCCGGTTTTTATTTCAATTTCTACCTTTTCATTAGGAAATATATTTATTGGGAACTGTGCCAGGCTATTATTACCAATCGGTATCTTTGCTTCATAAACAAACTGCTGATTTGTACCGCCAACTTTTATCT
>JAADIB010000088.1 GCA_013151565.1 Chlorobiota bacterium | reverse complement strand
AGTTTTGAAATCCGAAAAATTGAAATTACTGATGATGCAACCAAGTTGTATTTTCATGTTTCCTATAATCCGGGAGAATGGATATTAATTCCAGACGAGACATATATTCAAGTAGTTGGCAATGAAGAGAAGTTGTTTATTACAGATTCTGAAGAAATTCTAGTAAATGAGCGATTTATTATGCCAGCTTCTGGAGAGACAGATTACACATTGATTTTTCCAAAAATTGATACCAGCACTTATAGAATTGATTATGGTGAAGCAAATGATGGCGGCACTTGGTTTATTTATAATATTGAGTTAAAACAAGAAGAAGGTAAATCTGTTGTTCCAAAAGAATTACTTGATAATTGGTTCAGGAAAGAGGGTGGTGCGTGGGAACTGAGTTTGTTAGACTCCGCAGCGATATATAAAAGTAAAAAATGGAACTACGGTAAAGTAGAATTAAACAATAGCAAAGGTTCAATTGAACTTATTAACAAGAAAGATAGAATTAACCTATTTATTGAAAAAAATAAAAATGGATATTTGCAGTTTGGTGAAACACCAAATAATGGAAGACTATATTGCAACGATATTTCTAAAGTATCAATAAAAAATAGTGTTATAGATGAACCTTATAAAGAGCCAATTTTTAATTTAGATTCAGCATTATTTAGTGGATATTTTAAAGGTTTCACAGAACGGATTGGAGTTAGAAACCTTACTTTACATATTCCAGATATCATTACTGGTGAGCAAACCTCTATTTCAATAAAAATTTCTGAAGATGGATATTTCTCTGTAAAGTTACCTATCTATTATCCAAGCCAGATTTATATACGATCAGAGATTTATAATGGAAGTGTTTTTTTAGAGCCTGGGAAAAATCTATTTCTGATGCTTGACTCTGGAGACAAATTATTTATGGGAGAATCGGCTGTAGTAAATTCTGATTTACAAAAGATTAGAGAAATTGGAAATGATTATTATTTTAAAGCTAAAGAGAAAATTTTAGATATGCCTTCTAACGAGTTTAAGTCATACTTAATGAATTTACTGAAAGGTGATATTAGTAAATTAGACTCGGTTTTTAATAGTGGTGAAATCAGTACTAAAGCATATCAAGTTAAGAAATTTGATATTCAATATAACATAGCCACTTATCTTATGGCTTATGAATTTTACTATGAATGGGGATATAGGGAAAAGCATAAGATTCCGAGATCACAGCGAACAATACCTATTGTAATAGAACCTTTAACAACTGATTATTTTGACTTTATTACAAATGAATTTGCAAATAATCAAGTTGCTGTGGTTAGTTCAGGATATAGTTCATTCATTAATTTCTTACCACCCTTACAATTATTAAGATTTCAGCCAGATGAATATGCATTACTCAATATATTTTATGAATTAGGTGAAACGGGATATGCTTTTACTCAGGAGGAAAAAGAGTTACTAAGTAGTCTGAAAAAGATAGAAACATTAAGAAATGAAGCTGAAACAAAAGAATATAAAGAAAAATATGGAAAGCAAAAAAAAGAGTTCCTAACAAAATATAATAACACACTTCGTGAATTAAATAGTAAAATGGGATTCAGCAAAGCTACTTTTGCTGAAATTGAATTATTTCTAATTGAAAATGGTGTATTAATTACAGAAAATGAGAGAGAATTAATTGATGCTTTAAAAATTCATGAAAATAGTGAAATAATGAAAAAGGTTAGAGAAATTGAAAATGTAAATAAAGAAGCAATCAAACAATTTAATGCTAAACATATTAGTTTCACATCTGATTGGTATTCAGCAAAAAACAGTGAAGTACAAAGAGAAAGAATGCAAAGTTTATTTGGAATTAAATTAGGATTAGCAACGGATCTATTGGCAGCACAAGAGGCATGTCGTGGAATTGTTTCTCAAATGACTCCAGTTTCTAATGAAAAACTAAAGATGATTCAGCAACGAATATTATCTCCTTTTATTTCTAAGTATGTTGAGTATTGCAATGATAGAACAAAAGCAAAAATAGAGGCAAATAAAAGTAAAACAGGATCTGTTGCTAACGAAACCCCAAAAACAGAAGCAGATGTTTTATTTGACAGCATAATAAAAAAATACAGAGGCAAAGTTATTTATGTAGATTTTTGGGCTACGTGGTGTGCACCTTGTCGATCTGGTATTGAACGAATAAAACCATTAAAAGAGGAAATGGCAAATGAAGATGTTGTATTTCTTTATATCACAAACCCTACTTCGCCTAAAGGGACTTGGGAGAATTTTATACCTGATATTAAAGGGGAGCATTATAGAGTATCGAGTGATGAATGGAGTTATTTAGCTGAAAAATTTAATATTTCTGGAATTCCTCACTACGCATTAGTTGGAAAAAAAGGGGAAATAATAAGTTTAAAGTTAGGTCATTTAAATAATAACGCATTAAAGACAAAATTGAGAAAATATATTAATGAATAATTAGTGTTATGCAGAAGAGTTAATAAACAAATAGATCTGTTACATGTTTAATGTAGCCGCAGACTTTATGTCTGCGTGAAATATTTTGCTGATATTTTTAGACTCGTTAACTCATATTAGCATCAGCATAAAGCTGACGGTTACAGCATAAAGAGTTTCAAATTGCGTAAGGTGAGTGAAAAATTAGTAATATGTGTAATTGATTATTAGGAAGCTCTTTATTATTTATTGGAATTATATTCCATAAATTCGATATTATGCAGAGTAAAAAGAAATTGTTATAGGAAGAAAATGATAAAAAAATCTAATAGAAGAATTGTTAGAGAAAAATGTTTACAAGTACTGTACGCATATCAATTAGGCGGCGACAGCCTTACACCTCTTGTCCAATCCATGATTGTTGACATAAAAAATCAGAACGATAGAAACTTTGCCGAACGGCTCATCAATCTGGTTGTTGCTAATCAGAAAGAGTTAGAGGAAAGAATTAAAGAAAAAGTTTCAAACTGGGAGTTAGACCGGATCGCAGTCCTCGATAAAATATTGATAAAAATGGCAATGTCCGAGATTTTATATTTCCAGGATATCCCTCCAAAAGTTTCTATTAACGAAGTCATAGATATTGCCAAAGAATATAGCACTGCAAACAGCGGCAAATTTATAAACGGGATCCTCGATTCATTCCTATCGGATATGAAAAATGAAGGCAAACTAAATAAAACCGGACGCGGGTTAATCGATCATAATCTTTCAGATGACTGAGCATGTTAAAATCTGAGAATAAATTTAAAATATTTATTTGGACTCTCTTTGATTTTGCAAACACATCTTATTCAATCATCGTTGTAACATTTATTTATGCGGTTTACTTTAAGGACGTAGTAGCCGGAAGCAAACCGATTGGTGATCTATACTGGAGTATAGGAATAAGTATATCAATGCTGATAAGCGGTATTCTGGCTCCTATACTCGGGGCTATTGCGGATTACTCAGCCGGTAAAAAACGGTTTTTATTGTTCTTTACTTTACTAAGTATCGTGGCTACATCGCTACTCTATTTTATAAGCGAAGGAATGATTCTATGGGGTTTGGTCCTATTTATAATTGCCAACATCGGTTTCGAATCGGGACTCGTGTTTTATGATTCCTTTTTACCTGAACTAACCGAGCCGAAAAATTATGGAAGAGTAAGCGGTTACGGTTTCGCGATGGGATATTTAGGTTCGCTTGCAACGCTTGCAATTGTGTTTCCCTTTATCCAAAATGATATGATCAAAGAAACATTTCCCATCTCGGCGCTTTTCTTTTTAATATTTGCCGCACCGCTTTTCATCTTTCTTAAGGATTCACGCAGAAATGTAAAAGTGAAAACTTCCTTTATCAATATCGGATTCAGGCGCGTTAAGAACACAGTTCTTCATCTCAGGAATTACAAGAATTTAGCGCTGTTTCTCCTTGCTTTCTTTTTCTATATAGAGGGAGTGAACACTACGATCTTCTTCTCCGGGAATTTTGCAAAATCAACACTTGGTTTTTCATTCGAGCAATTAGCGCTTTTCTTCTTGATTGTTCAAACAACGGCAATTATCGGATCAATAATATTCGGTGTATTATCAGATTCGATAGGGCAGAAAAAGTCGATCGTCATTTCGTTATATATCTGGATATTCACTATGATACTTGCTTACCTAATAAGCGATTCATCCGGAGCGTTTGTAAGGTACTTTGCAGAGATGATGAACGAAAATGTAAAGGAGTTTCAAAGTTTTGCTTTCTATGTTGTTGGTCTATTGGCTGGAAGTGTGATGGGGGCAACACAATCAGTTAGCAGAAGTTTGATGTCAAAACTTACACCGAAAGAGAAAAAAACAGAATTTTTCGGATTTTATTCATTGTTCGGTAAAAGTTCTGCAATCTTTGGTCCGTTGGTATTTGGGTTGGTAAGTTTCTTTTCGGGGAGTCAAGCTCTGGCAATATTATCGATAAGTCTCTTTTTTATTGTCGGCTTAATTATTTTAAGATATGTTGATGACGAACATCCTGAATCTGCGGAAACTTAAATCCCTTTTTTTATTCCCCATCTGAGTAAAAGCACGATCACACTTATAGAAACCAAGAACCAGAAAATACTCCAGTACATAACCGGTATCGAAGTTATCTCTGAAATAAATTGCGCATCCGACGGTCTGTAAATATCAGAAAAGAGATCTTCCTTAATGTCAATTACAACATAGAATGTGCTTATCAATCCGAATATTTTGAAAAAGTAAGCATTAACAATTTCTTTTGTGTAAAAGGGGAGGATAATGAAAATAAGTGCAAACAAAACCGAGATCACTCTTCCAAGTACAGTATCTATAAAATTAGCTGCAAATAGAATCAAAATAACTGCAATGAAAATTGATACAACTTTACGAACAGTTGTGTTGTATCCCGAAATGAAAAGGGCTGAGCCGAACATTAAACTTCCCAGATAACCAGCACTCGCAATTATAAATTTATTCCCGCCTACAGTGTAACTTGCACCTCCAAGATCAGGCGTTAGAATAATTGACTGAAGTTTTCCGCCTGTAAAAATTGTAGCTAAACCGTGACTTATTTCATGGCTTAGTACAACAAATATTTTTATCGGGTATATTATGTATGAATTCCAGAAGAAGAATGACAAAAATGAAATCAATCCAAGAATTGAAAATTCAATTAATTGTTTTTGAGACTTTGTAAGTTTGATCTTTTTTTTCTTCGGCATAAATATTTGTTAAATTTAAAAATGAAATTTACTAAAACTGACTTGAAATATAAATTTGTAATTCGTTATTTTTGTTTATTCGATTGCGAGCGTAACTCAGTTGGTAGAGTGTCAGCTTCCCAAGCTGAATGTCGCGGGTTCGAACCCCGTCGCTCGCTCAATTATTTTTTAATATGACTTGTAAATATTGAATAAAAACAATATAATTATAGTCTTAATTTTTAACATGTTGACAGACTCAATGGGAGTATAGCTCAGTTGGTTTAGAGCGCCTGCCTTACAAGCAGGAGGTCCTTGGTTCGAATCCATGTACTCCCACAAAAACAAAATAGCTATTCTATTAAGGATGGCTATTCTCTTTTTAAATATGCAAAAGTATCACGTATATATCATCCATTCCACTGAAGATCATTTCTATATTGGTCAAACGAATAATCTAGAAGATCGATTGGAAAGGCATAATTCTAACCGAAGTAAATCAACAAAAAATAAAGGTAAGTGGGAGTTAGTGATAACGAAGGAATTTACAAATAGATCCGATGTAATGAAAATGGAGAAAAAGTTAAAGAAGATGAAGAATTGTAAGAAGGCAATTGAATACTTACAAAAGTTGGTTTAGAGCGTCCCGACGAGAGTCGGGAAGGTCCTTGGTTCGAATCCATGTACCCCCAAAAACCTCATAACTGAAAAGTTATGAGGGTTTTTTATTTTAAAGAAAAATTTGGAGAGTAAAAAGGAGTACAATATTATTGCACAAAATATTCATAGTCAAATTAGGTTTTCTGCATCAAAGATAAATAAGTGATTTTTATCATTCCAAATTTGACTTCCTCTATAAAAATCCCGATAAATAAAAATTAGAATCAACATACCCAGATTAGGATAATAACTAGTACAAATTCTTTTTACTTCGTTTGCAATTACTCCATTATAAATAACTAATGCTGGTTCAACAATTATCTCTTTTAATACATCTATAATATTTCAAAATCGATATCAAGGATTTAGGTTCCATAGATCGATACTTGAAGTACCTAGGGTATCAACAAATAACTCAAAAAATTTCCAAAAACCTAGCTCACAGAAAACGAGTACCTATTGAGATGAAAAACGTAGAAGAAAAATTTTTTATTTTAATTTTTTTTTGAAAACAAAAGGTCATTAACTTTCCTCCTTTTTTTGCATAAGAACAGTGCAAATAACATAACTTAAAATTTAGGAGGCTCATTATGTCCGACGTAACAACAAGAAATAGAAAGCTGCTTCATTTAGTGGATATGGCAGTAAAAGAGTTTTGCAGAGTGATAAATTTACGGAATTATGCATTGTAGAAGTGAATTGTGAAAGAGGAATAAAAAGCGGGAAGTCCCAGCCAAGTTCTTCTTGCATATTAATAAAATCTACATTTGGATAGGGTTCAAGCTATACACTATAAAACTATAGATATTTGTATGTAAGAATTGTGAGAGAAACCAAAAAGGGGAAACAATAGGTGGATAGGCAAATATTAGGAAGGCTGAATAGGTAGAGGGTACAACCTAATCAGCCTTTTTTGAGATAATGCTTTTCAGCAAAATTCATTTACAACTTATGAAAAATATTTTGGGATGTCAATAATACCTTAGAAATTATGTGTACAACTTTCCATATGGGAGAAAAACAATGGGGGGCAATTGTTTTTACTTAAAGTGAAATGTATTTGAATTTGTAACCTGAAGAAGTTTTATAACGCTTCTTTAGAACATGGATTATCCCAATTCTATTTATGTCAAGTGCTTTTGAAGCAGCATAAACAGAGGGGAATGATTGCTCAACTCCATCTTTAATTGCAACAATCGGTTTTTTAGCCATACCAGTATCTTTCTTTTCTCTAATTCCGGGAAATGTTTCTGTAAGTGAAAATGTGTATCCTTTTGTTGATATGCAATTACCCTTAAGGATCAATGAAATAGTTGAACTGCGAACTTCGAGGGATTTTGCTGCATCACTGATTGATGGATATTTTGCCACAAATGTTCCGTCCTTAAGAAATGCAAAAACTGCTTTTGGGGGACCAATGAATGTTTGCCAACGTTTGTAATGATCAGGGTTTATATATCGGCAGATATACTTCCCGCGAATTCCGTGATTGAGCATCATCATTCTAAATGTGCGAGGTTTTATCCCAAGCCAAGAAGCAGCTTCCTTAGCAGTAGAAAATGTTTTTATAGTACGATTATTACTATGTATAATAACTTTTTTACTCATGGTGAAAGATAATAAAATTAAAGAAAGATTGAAAAGGTTTACTAATACTAAATGATAGCGATACCCGACGATTAATTCTCATTTTCGGTTAAACTGCAATTCAGAAATTGAATATCTTTTAATTCTAAGAGTTTTATGTTATGTTAAGTGACGTAAATATCTACATTTATAAATTAAGACATCCACCATTACCAGGAAATAATTTTTGCTCTAACTGAAATGAATAGAATAATGAGATAGATAGATGAGGTTGGGTTTGAGTAAAATTGGAAATATTCAATATGGATAAGCGTCTTTATCAAATGGTTAAAATCAATGGCGTACCGCATAGACTTGGCTTTAGTATTTTTGGGTATAGTTATGGGGGAAAAACTGCACCAGTTATCATTCCTCAACCAAATTTAATTGCCCTCTACTTGAGTATTTCCGACAAGGCTTATACCAGAGCTAGAGATTTGTTTGATAATACAATCGAACCAAGTCTTAATTATCATGCTAATAGCGATCAATTTATTATTGATAACGATAGATCATTTGAACTTATTTTTGATTTACTAGAAGAGATAATAACATCGATAACATTTGCGTATTCTGCATTGGAAGCTTTTGCAAACTCACTAATACCTCACAATTACAGAAAAGAAGAGAAGGTAAAGGGGGGAAAAATAATTATTGATTGCGAGTTCATTCAAAGGAAATATGACCTAAAGAAAAAGCTAAAGAAAATAATCCCTTCGGTGTATAATTTCAATTTTGAAATTAGTCACTCAAAAACATGGCAGGATTTTCATAAAATAAAGCATTTTCGGGATGAGCTTACACATCTAAAGCAAGAACAGTATATTAAAACCGATTCTGGGCAGTATGCTTCAAAGCAATTAGATTTTCTGCAAAGCATAATTGGCCCTTTTTTAAGAGATAATATAATAGCTTGTGTTAGAGAAATAATACAAGTTTTTGTTCATGAAATATTTGAGCACGAAGCATTCCCACAAGAATTTGGTGGATTTTCATTCAACCTAGAAGAGATAAAAAGGAAAGTGCATTCAAAGAATATTGTTAAAACAATTAATGATAAATCAGAATAAAAACTGTATCAACTGGGTCCCATCCAGATCAATTCTAAAAAGAGAACCTACCTTTGGATCAAGTAAATCAAATCATCAGTAGGGTAATAGGGTACCTATCCACAAACAAACCCCAAACCAATTTTTTTTATTTCTAAAATATTTCCAAAATAAAGCGGCAATTAAATTTTAACCTAAAAGAGAGCAGCATCTTGCTCTCTTTTTTCTCTCTACAGTCCAAATAACTTACTAACCTTCATCTGATACTGCGCCCTCATTCTCTGTTGTACAATATGAGATATGTAGTAAGTTAAATAGTTGTAGAGTTTCCACTGATTCTCCGGTAGTTCTTGCACCTCAACATACTCTGTAATTACCTGTACCCGGATTTGGTTCAGGAAACTTTTCCATGGAAGGGAACCTTGCTGGATGGATAGATAGAACTATTATGCCGGGACGTTTAATAAATGGGATTTATGATGAAAATGCATTGGCTACTTCGTTGCCTGCTTTTTGTTTAACTGTACTTGGTGCTTGGGCGGGTGATGTATTAAGAAATTATGAAGCCACCCCTTTATATAAAACGAAGTTACTTATAATGATTGGCGTTGCATTAATTGGATTGGGTTTAGTTTGGGGCTTACATTTCCCGATATCAAAAAAACTTTGGTCAAGTTCTTTTATCCTTGTAACTGCCGGTGCATCTTTTCTTGCTATGTCCCTTTTCTATTGGTTAATTGATGTACTAGAATATACTCGATGGGCATTCTTCTTTAAGGTTATAGGTTTGAATTCATTGGTTATCTATTTGGTATATCATTTTGTTAATTTCAGGTATTCTTCTCATAAACTGTTTTCGGGATTTTACAGCTACCTAGATAAAGGTTGGATAGAGGTAATAGATGCATTTGGAGCAATGATTTTGGTTTGGTTGTTTTTGTATTTCCTATACAGAAATAAATTGTTTTTGAAAATATAAAAGTAGAAATAGATTTATCTCGCTTATGAAAGGGCGAATTGAAGTTCCTTCTAAAACTATCAGTTCTTATCTGTTTGATCAGTGTTCTATTCAAATAATATCAGTCGCTTACAAATAAATAGATCATAATCAATACTCTTAATTAAAATAATTATTGTTAGTTTTGAAACAAAGGAGAATAGAATTTAATGATTGATAAGATAATAGATAAAGATATCATACTGGATGAGGCTGATCACAATTATAGTTTAGAGTCAGATTCATCCATCACTTTTACTTCATGCACATCATTTGTAAAATGTTTTTTTGAACCATTCGATAGAATTGGGATAGCAAATAATTTAGTTGCTCATCATCCAAAATATATGGGGATGATGCCTCACGAACTAGCACAAGAGTGGGACCATAAAGCGGAAGAGGGTACACTTGTTCATAACGAGATTGACGAATATATTAAACACGGAAAAACTCCGAAAACTGATAAAGGCAATTTAGCTGTTAGTTGGCTGGAGAGTTATAAAAATGAAAATCATAAATTATTATCTGAGGTGGTCATATACTCCAAAGAGCTGCAGTTGGCTGGAACTATTGATCTGTTAGTTTATGATAAAACCAACAATTCATTTGAGATATTCGACTGGAAGACCAGTAGGAAAATTGAGAAGAATGCTTTTAAAAATAAAAAGGGAATTACGCCGGCAACATCAAAGTTGATGGATTGTAATTTCATTCATTATTCATTACAGCTTTCTCTTTATCGTTATTTGTTAGAGGAATATTACAATGTATCAGTCGGAAAGACAACTGTTGTTCACTTGAATGGTATTAGTACAATACCGTATGAAAGCGAGTATTTCAAGAGTGAGATTGAAGAAATGCTTAAGTATGATAGAGAGATATTAAAAAAGATCGCTGAAGAGAAGTTAACCAAAGAGTATATCAATCCAAATTAAGTTGGATCAACGTTGAGAGATCACTCCAATATATTAGTCTCAGTTCAAACTATGCATCTCGCTTTAGCTTCTAAAAAAAATAAAACTAAAAGACAAAAATCAAAATTGAAATTGAAATAACAAATAAATACCAAGTCATAAATTATCAAAACCCAAAGAGTGATATAGAAACAATGATGAGATAAAAAAAACAAATGTTTGAAAATTGGATTTTGAAATTTGGTAATTATTTGTGTCTTATTATTTGTTTTTTTGTGCTTCAAAATAAATTTTATTAGTAGCCAAACCTATGGACTTGCAAGTCCATAGTGGTTTAGTTTTATATTCACTACTAAGAATTCTATTTAATTGAAGAATCAGATGAATACTCAGCCTGCCAATTTTCAATATCTGCTTTAACCGCGCCGCCATTGTGTAATATTAATCGATATTTTAAAATAACCGGTTTGTTCATAGGAATTTCTATAACATTCCGACCAGGGAAAACTATATTCTGCATGCTGCCTTTTTGTCTTATTATCCAAGGCTGCGGATAATTTGGTGTAGACGGATGACATAGCAGAGTAATTCCGCTAATCTTTTCACCTGCTCCAAAACTTGCAGAAAAATCCATCCAAGGTCCTGCATCAATTTGTAATTTTTGTGGAATTATATTTCCATCTTCAGCAGTAAATTTAAGATCATCCGGCATTTTAATTCTCAGTGAAAATCCACCGTAACCTTTTTCATCTTTGGAACCGCCTAATTTTAATTCTTCTACTAAGGCTTTTAATTCAATCCTAAAATCTATGATCCTTAAACTATCCTTCTTCTTGTGAATAGTGATCATGGTCTTTTCTTCTAGATATGGTCTATTGTTTCGGAAAATCGGGGAAGTCCAGTCAGCACTGATCTTTATTTTAGCAGAATTATTCTTTAACTCAGTTTTAACTTCTATAACATTTGTCGAAAAATTCTTAAGTGCCCAACCATCAGCAATTAATGAATCGCCGACATAAATTTGATGCCAAGCCCAAAATATACCGCGATGATGCGGATGATCTTCCGGGAAATCTTCTGTTAATACATTGCCGTCCAAACTATATAATGGATGGATATAATTGTTGCGCGTGTATTGTCCATCTAGTGATTTTGGTTTTCTTTGGTAAAAGAGAACACTTTGCCCATCTTCCAGTAATTCAATTCCTTTGTCATTTTCATTTACTGAAAAGGGAGTTGCTGATTCTGATCTGTTAGAACATGAAGCAAGAATAGTAATAGAAAGCAGACTTAATAGTATTGATGAAATCTTTAACATAAAAACTCCCAAAATATTTTATCATAAAAAAGTTTAAAAGAAAGTAAATTATGGAAAATGTAATTAAGCAGATTCAACTACCAAGTGCAAGGGATTTATAATTATTTAGAAAAATATTTGATAGTAAACAGAAATTGCTGCATTTGTTGTACTGATTTGTATTATAAAATAACTAATTTTAAAATTTGTATAAATCCTAGGCGGTTGAGTGTATAGGTAGGAAATAATAATGTTATTCCGTAATTAGATAATAATAGATATATGAATTTAAATTTGTTCTCGTTATTATGAAATTAAGAAAATAAATGGTTATTAAATGTTCTGCAAATACAGTAATGCTTAGAAAATTATTAGAATTGAAGAGTATAAAAATAATTATCATTGCAGCAAATTCGTTAGCAACAAGATACAATCAGTTGTATTAAATTGTAGGATACAAAAGTTTCTGTTGGTGGAGCGCCGCTGTCTCAAGATTTCAGCGATAAAATAGGTACTGATGGATATTTTCCCGATCCGAATAACTTGGCAAAATATTTGTTAACAATAATATAAAAAAATACAGTAGTTAACTTAAGATCAAAACAAAGGTTAATATTATATCAGCTATTCTTACAGCCTTTTTTTTATTATTACAAAAATTAATGTAAAAAACTATTCTCTCAATCCAACTGAGCACAGTTAAAATTGAGAATGTTTACTATTAAAATTATTAATAATAACTTAAATTAAAAATCCAATTATATTAAAGCTAAAAATATCAGATCAAATTTGAATGGAAGAGAGATTTTTATTTATAATTGTAATTTTGAAATTGAAGCTTATTTGTTTTTTAGCTATGATAATTAATTCAAGAAAATATCTAAAGGAATAATATGGGTGCAATATTAGGAATAATTTTTCATGCAATTGGCGGGTTTGCCGCCGGCAGTTTTTATGCACCGTATAAAAAAGTTAAGAATTGGGCATGGGAAATTTACTGGTTGCTTGGCGGATTATTTGCTTGGATTATTATGCCGTGGTTAATTTCTTATATGGCAATTCCAAATTTAAATGCTTTCATGTCGTCACTTACACTAGATGAAGTTTTTTGGCCATATTTCTTCGGAGTTTTGTGGGGTATCGGTGGACTGACTTTTGGCTTAACAATGCGCTATTTGGGAATGTCGCTAGGTATGGCAATTGCTCTAGGTCTTACAGCATCTTTCGGCACATTGATCCCTCCGATATATTACGGGCAGTTCGGTGAACTATTGACACATCTATACGGTTGGGTAACATTGTTTGGTATTATTGTTTCTTTGATCGGTATTTCAATAACAGGCAAAGCCGGTATAAAAAAAGATAAAGAATTATCTAAAGAACAGAAGCAGGAAGCGATCTCCGAATTTGATTTGAAAAAAGGAATATGGGTTGCTCTTTTTGCCGGAATCATGAGTGCTAGTTTTGCCTTTGGTATTGCAGCCGGTAAACCGATATCAGCAAAGGCAGTTGAAATGGGAGCAACGGAATTATTTAGCAATAGTCCGCTCTTCGTTATAATCATGGCTGGCGGATTTACAACTAATCTTATCTGGTGTCTCTTCCTTATATTTAAAAACAAAACGATAAAAGATTACGTAAAAACTAAGGATACTCCAATTCTGAAAAATTATATCTTCTCAGCAATGGGCGGAATAATTTGGTATTTCCAATTTATGTTCTATGGAATGGGGACAACTAAAATGGGTGATTTGGATTTTGCAAGCTGGTCAATACATATGTCGTTCATAATTATTTTCAGCAATATGTGGGGAATGATATTGAACGAATGGAAGGGAACGGGAAAATCAACTATGAAATATCTCTATATAGGACTTGGTGTTTTAATCATTTCAACCTTTATAATTGGGATTGGTAATTATTTACAAGGATTCGAATAAAATTTAAGGAATTTGAAATGAATAGTAGAAAGCGAGTTTTAAAAACAATCAATCGAGAAATTCCTGATAGACCTCCGATATTTGCAACACTTACTCCGCAAGTGGCTAAAAAGTTATCCGACCATCACAATCTTCCGTATGAAGAACCGCTTGATTCAATGTTATCCACGCGTATTTCACATATGGGTCTATTAACACATTTAGGTAATGATTGCGTAGGTATTGCCGGATGTGCTCCGGATAGTTTCCCGACAAAAGAACTAGATGATGGGATTCTTTTGAATGAATGGGGAATGAAGTTCGTTGATCAGGGGATATATTACGAATTTTATGAATATCCACTTGCACGTGCAACCAGCGTGGAAGATATTAAAAGTTATAATTTCCCCGATCCCTATGCAGAAGGACGTTTTGACGAAGCACAAAAAGCAATTGATAAATATGGTAAGACACATGCAATTGTAGCTGATCTTGAAACCGCATTTTTCGAAACTGCATGGTATTTAGTCGGTTTGGAAAAACTTTTAATGGATATGGCTCTAGGTGAGGAATATATCGATACCTTATTTGATAAAGTGATGGAAGTGAATGTACCAGTAGGTAAGAAATTGATTGAGATGGGCGCTGATATTCTCTGGGCTGGCGATGACTTCGGTTCACAAAAGCAAATGCTCATTGCACCGGAGATGTGGCGACATTATTTCAAACCGAGAATTAGGGAGATGATACAAGAATTCAAGAGTGTGAATTCGGATATTAAAATTGCATGGCATAGCTGTGGTTCAATTATTCCAATTATACCGGATTTTATTGAGATTGGTCTTGATATACTTAACCCAATTCAACCGCTTGCTGCGCAGATGGAGCCGAATTTCTTGAAAGATAATTTTGGACAAGATCTGGTCTTTTTCGGCGGTATAGATATACAAGACCTTTTACCACATGGAACCCCGGAACAGATTAAAGCAGAAGTAAAAAGAAGAAATGATATTCTTGGAAAAAATGGCGGTTATATAATTGCTCCCGCACATAACATTCAGGATGATGTATCTGTTGAAAATATTATGGCATTTTTTGATACAGCAAAAAATTATCCTAATGTTTAAAGTATTGTGATAACTGGAATTGTTTGAAAAAATTTATTCAGAGAAATGATGAACACTACACTAGATTTTACAATTCTACTTTGGGAAGAGAGTGACGTTGTAAAATGGTTAAACTCTAATGGTATAACTGCTTTTGTATTAAAATACAGATTATCCACTGCAAAGCATAATGTTGTTCGCCATAAATCGCCTTTAATGGATGCATCACGTGCAACGAAATTAATACGAACCAATGCTGACAGTTGAGGTATTGATAAAAATAGTATTGGAGTAATGGGATTTTCTGCGGTGGACATTGAGCGTCAACGCTCTAGGAACCCATTTCGAAAATGATGGATTAGATTTAGCAGATGATCTAAGTAAAGTCAGTTCTCGTCCGGATTATATCGTTTTGGTGTATCCAGTAATTTTAATGAGCCAAGAATTTACACACAAAGGATCGAGATACTTTTTTTGGAAAGAAACCAAACCGACGAACTTAAAGAATTCTATTTGTAAATGTAAAAGTAAATATAGGAAAGATTATTATGACAAGAAAAACAAGCATGTTAGCAAAAGATTGGTGGGATTATACAACCCTAGACGAAAAAATATTAGAAGATGCTGCAAAACTAACTGAAAAAGATTTACTTGAACTTTCGCGTCCGGGTTTCAAGGTAGTTTTCTATGAAACTTTAGAATCGTTTTATCTTGCAGAAGCTCTGGAATATATAAACGCATGGAAACAAGCTACAAGTTCAAATCCGGTTGGGATATGCGGACCTATTGGGCCAACAGAGCAATTGCCACTTGTGGCAGAACTTGTAAACAGTTTGGATATATCACTTAAAAATGCTCATTTCTGGGGAATGGACGAATGGTATATTAACGGAAGGGAAGCCCCGGAATCTCATCCACTCTCTTTTGCACGCGCCGATAAGGAGTTATTATTTAATAGAATAAAACCTGAGTTAAGAATGCCTGATGAGAATATGCATTTTCCTAAAGCAGATTCTCTTGCTGAATACACAGCAAGCTATGATGAGATTAAATGTGCAGTAATGCAGGGCGGGCAAGGAGATGTAAAACATTGGGCGTTTAACGATCCTGTAAAAAGGGAAGGGAAATATGCAGACAATCCGCCGACACCTGAAGAATTCAGAAAATTATCGGCACGTATAGTGAATTTACATCCAATTACTTTGGCACAAAATGCAAGAACATCTGGGGGCGGATATATTGTTGGTGTTCCTCAACAAGCATTAACAGTTGGTCCGGTAGAAACTTGGAAGTCAGACAAAGTTTCTATTTGGCAGGCAGGAATGCACGATAACGCTTTTGGTATGAGGTTAACTCCATTTATGATTTCAAAAAAAATAATGGATTCATCAGTTCCTATGTCTCTATTGGCAGATCATCCAAACGTAGTTTTCAATTATTTTCGTCCATGTTTAGGATCAGTAAAAGTAGAAATGCATTAATTATGAGTTTAAGTCTTATTGAAATTATTAGGTAAATAAAATCTAAATAGAAGTTTCGATCAATATTCAAAAAATTAGCTATGTTCTAGTTATTACAGCAAAATAGAAATATAACTTGTCTGTGAGACTCCTTCGGAGAACTACGTTGTAGTTCTTAAGGTTCTTATTGTTTTCTCCACAGATTTCATCCTTGGTTATTAACCTTGAACTCCTTTGGAGTTCATTAACCCTGACTACGGAGTAGTCAAAGATAAATAACCATAGGTGAAACCTATGGGACTAAAAGAATATAAATAGAACAACCCCAACGGGGTTGAAGTATAATTGCTGTTTTTATTAGAACTCAGCCAAAAAATTTAAGTTTCTTCTGATGCATGATTTAGAAAAACATTAACTTTGTAACCAGAAAATAAAAATCTGAATATTATTGCAATATTAGTGATTCCCAAAAAAATAATTTAACAAAAGAATATTAAATATGCACAATTGTAAATCAATCATATTGGAAAAGGAAATTGTATGAATTTTAATTTTTTAGATTTAACAATAATTGTAGTCTATGTAGCATTTATATTTTTTGCTGGTTCAATAGTGAAAAAATATGTTAAAGGAATAGATGACTATCTAGTCGCTGGTCGCTCCATGGGTTTTAGTCTCGGATTGATATCACTTATGTGCACAGAAATTGGGATGATAACATATGTCTATTTCGCAGAGCTGGGTTTCAAGGCTGGACTAGCCAGCTTAATGGTAGCAATCCCTTTTGTAGTTGCATTCCTGTTTTTAGGAAAAACCGGGTTTGTTATTAAAAAAATGATGGAAATGAAAATAATGACAGTGCCGGAATACTTTTCTAAAAGATATAGCAAAGGTGTCCGATTTTATCTTGGAATATTAATGGCTGTTGGAGGAATTCTAAATTTTGGTGTATTCCCCGGAGTTGAAGCAAAATTTATCAATATTGTAACTGGAATACCAGAAGAGTATCTCCTATATACGATGGTAGGTTTGTTAACTATAGTTTTGCTTTATACGCTAGTTGGAGGAATGGTTTCTGTGATCGTAACGAACTACGTGCAATATGTTCTGTTAAGCTTTGGAATGGTAATTATTACTATTATCGGTTTTTATGCTGTAGGATGGGACGCCATAGTTGAAGCTGTTACAGTACAAATGGGAGATAAAGGGATAGATCCTTTTTCTCCATCTTTCTTTAAAGGGGATTTTGGTTTTGGATTTTTGGTTTGGCAGATCTTGATGCAGATATCTTTGCTCATTGGCTGGCAGGCAGTTTCGGCAAGATTGTTTGCATCTAAAGATTCTAAAACCGGGCAGAGGATTTATACATGGTCATCACTAATGTTTTTTGCTAGAGCAATACTTCCAGTATTTTGGGGTATTATGGCTTTTGCATTTTATACAAAACTTGGAACTGCATCTGAAATGAATGGTCTCGACGCACTACCTAATTTAATAAAAGACCTCGTCCCTCATGGGCTTTTGGGATTAATTTTTGCTGGATTATTAGCGGCATCAATGTCAACGTATGCAAGTTATTTACTATCGTGGAGCGCTATAGTTTCGCAGGATATTATTGGGACCGCAATAAAATCCCTAACAGGAAAAGATCTCAGTTCCAAGAATCAATTACAATTAAGTAGAATTGTAATGGCAGTTGTAATGATATTTATTATTTGGTGGTCTTTATTCCACAAGGTAGAAGGTTACTTATATTTTTATCTGAATATGACAGCTATGTTATTTATTCCGGGAACCCTTATTTGTATATCTTTAGGAGTTTATTGGGAAAAAGCACGAACACTTGGTGCATATCTAGCAATAACATTTGGTGCAATTCCACCATTGCTCTATTTAATATTTCCGGAAGAGAGTGCAAAGTATGCATCCGAAATGGGTTATGGTGGATTTATAGTTGCATTACTTGGAATGTTAATAGGCTCAGTTATTCAAAACGTTTATAACCCTAAAAAAGTAGAGGAGGCAGTATAATGGAATTCTGGGAAATATTTTGGATGGTACTTATAATTTTTGCATTAATCTCCTTTACTGTAATTTCAGTGATCCTTTTGCTTAAAGGATACGGAGAAGTAAAGGAAATGTTAAGCTCACTTGAATCTCGCAACTCTGAGGAACAAGAATAAAATTAAGCTCATAACAGAAATGATCGTAAAAATAGGAGACTAATATTTTTATGAGGGAAGACAAAAACAAAACGGTGTTAGCAGTTGGAGCTCATCCTGATGATGTAGAAATAATGTGTGCTGGTACATTAGCTTTGCTGAAGGAAAAAGGTTGGAAAATAGAAATTGCAACAATGACTCCAGGAGATTTAGGATCAGCATCTTTAAGCAGAGATAAAATAAGTATGATACGTAAAAATGAAGCAGTAATATCTGCAAAAATATTGGATGGCAATTATCATTGTATGGGCAATGATGATATATTTATTATGTATGACCGATCTACATTGTTAAAAGCCATAAACTTAATTAGAAAAGTAAAACCCAATTTAGTAATAACACAAAGCCCGCAAGATTATATGGTTGATCATGAGGTAACCAGCAAAGTAATTAAAACAGCTTGCTTCTCAGCCGGAATAAGTAATATTAAAACCGAAGCAAAACCAGTGCTGAAAATACCTCATTTATTCTATATGGACTCGCTTGAAGGAACAGATGTTTTTGGCGAGAGTATTAAATCAACAACAATTGTTGATATCAGCAGTACAATTGAAATAAAAGAAAAAATGCTGGCAGCACATAATAGTCAGCGTAGTTGGCTTATGTCTCACAATGGAATTGATGAGTATATTATTGCAATGAAAAACTTTTCCTCAAAACATGGGAAGGAAATTGGTGTAAAATATGGTGAGGGTTTTAGACAACATTTAGGTCATGCGTATCCGCAAAGTAATATTCTGAAAGAAGAACTTTTGGAAAAGGTAAGAGTCTTTTAATAGTTTAAAAACCTTAGTCTCCGACAAAAGAAAAAAATAAGGATAAAACTAAAATTTACTCATAAAATGTTAATTTTGTTTACAGAAGAACAAAACAGAATCAACAATGAACAATATAAGAGAATTTAGCGGACAACCCATAATAAGCCAAATACTAAAATACATTGATCCAGCAATAATTTATCGGACAGCCACAGAGCATAAAAGTGATACAAAAGTTTCAATTTTTAGATAAGCGTGAAGCAGAAATCTCAAAACTTTCAACAATAGCAGAGTGACAGAAAAGACAGGAAAAAGTTAAGAATATTTTAATCCGTTTTATCTGTATCTTATTACCAAGTGGACAAGTCAGTATCTAGACCATGTAATACATTTTTCGTTACGGTAGACCGCAACAACCTGATAAATTGCTAAAATCTGGGATACAATCAATAAGTTATTTGTTAGCAAACTCATCCAAGTATTATAGTAGGTCATTCAAAGACTTTTATATGAGATTAACAGCGACTATCAATTAATTATTTATTACTTTTGTTCAAAGCATTTTGAAGAGGTAAAATATCTGTCTTAGGTTATAAGGTGATAAACAATTAGAAAAGCATATTTAGACATGAACTTGCAGGCTGAAATGAACATACTTAAAATCACAAAGACAATCGTAATCTATTTGTCATTAATATTTCTAACAACACATTGTGTAAGTGAAACCAATAGTTCACTGCGAGAAGGATTTATTAATCCTCCTGACTCAGCCCGACCAGGAGTTTATTGGTATTTCATGGACGGTAATCTTAGCCGCGAAGGGATTACTGCAGACCTGGAATCAATGAAAGAGGCAGGCATAGGTAATGTACTCTTTCTTGAAGTGAATGTTGGAGTTCCCCGTGGACCGGTTGATTTTTTAAGTGAAGAGTGGCAAGAGTTATATAAGCATGCGGTTCGGGAAGCAGAAAGATTAGGTATTGAAATCACTCTAGGTTCAGGTCCAGGTTGGGCGGGAAGCGGTGGTCCGTGGGTGAAACCGGAACAGTCTATGCAGCATCTGGTTGCTTCGTCAACAGAAGTTAAGGGTCCATTAAAATTTAAAGGATTACTCCCAAAACCTTTGCCGAAAAAACCTTATTTCGGTGAGAAAGCCTTAACGAAATCATTACGAGAAAAATGGATTGCGTATTACGAAGATGTAGTTGTTCTGGCGTTCCCAACGCCAGTCAAAGATAATAAGATCAAAGATGTTGATGAAAAGGCATTATACTACCGCGCTCCCTATACTTCAAGAAAGAATGTGAAACCATACTTGCCGGCTCCTGCTGATTATAAGGAAATTTCTGGTTCGGCAATAGACACGAGTAAGATAATTGATCTATCAGAAAAACTTAAGCCCGATGGTACTCTTGAATGGAATGTCCCATCTGGGAATTGGACAATAATGCGTTTCGGAAAACGAAATAACGGCGCTGTTACTCGCCCTGCTCCAGCACCTGGATTAGGCTTTGAATCCGATAAATTTGATACAAGCGCTTTCAATGCTCATTTTGATGAATACATCGGAAAACTTATTAAAAAAGTTGGTCCTCGAAAGCAAGGAATTACCGGTGGATGGACTATGATCCATATTGACAGTTGGGAGATGGGTGCACAGAACTGGACGGGAAAATTTCGCCAGGAATTTCAAAAGCGAAGAGGTTACGACATGCTGCCTTTTCTTCCTGCATATACTGGGCGCATCGTTGGAAGTTTGGAAATGAGTGAACGTTTTTTATGGGATTTACGCCAAACTTCCATGGAACTTATTCTTGAAAATCATGCAGGTCATTTTAAGGCGTTAGGGCGCCGTCATGGATTAAAACTCTCCATTGAACCATACGATATGAATCCCACTGCCGATCTCGATTTAGGAGCAGTGGCAGATGTGCCTATGGGCGAATTCTGGACAAAGGGTTTTGGATTTAATTCCTCTTTTAGCTGCATAGAAGCAACTTCCATCGCTCATGTATATGGACGACCGGTTGTTGCCGCTGAGGCATTCACAGCTGGGTCTAAAGAGGCATGGAAAAAATATCCCGGTAATGTTAAGAATCAAGGTGACTGGGCGTTTAGCATTGGTATAAATAAGTTTGTTTATCACACTTTTGCTCATAAACCGCTTGGAGAAGAATATCAACCTGGGATGACAATGGGTCCGTATGGCGTTCATTGGGATCGTAAACAGACATGGTGGTCTATGGCATCGGCATATCACAAATATGTTACGAGATGTCAATATATCTTACGACAGGGACATACTGTCGCTGATGTATTATATCTAACGCCTGAAGGGGCGCCTCTCGTATTTCGTCCTCCTATGTCGGCTCTGGAAGGTGACGTCGTCTTACCGGATAAGCGTGGTTATAATTTTGATGGTTGTTCTCCTCTTGCATTGATTGAAAAAGCCAGCGTCAAAAACAATCGAATAGTTTTTCCTGGCGGAGCTTCATATAGATTATTGGTATTACCCGATTTTGAAACTATGACTCCGGCTCTTTTAGAAAAAATAGAATCGCTGGTTAAAGAAGGTGCGATTATTGTAGGACAACCTCCGGTTAAATCACCAAGTTTGTCAAACTACCCTGAATGTGATCAAAAAGTTAGTTCGTTGGCAAAAACAATTTGGGGTGGATTAGATACTCCTGGAAGTATAACGGAACGGAAATATGGCAAAGGAAAAATATATTGGGGTGGTAATTTATATCTAAATGATTCAACCGCACTGTACCCGCACTACGATGCTACAGCAGCATTGTTGAAAAAAATGGGAGTGAATGAAGATTTTAGGTCATCAGGTTCAATCCGTTATACTCACCGTACTACTGAAGAAGAGGATATCTATTTTATCTCTAACCGGGCTAACCAGCTTGTTATTGATACATGTGCTTTCCGGGTGGAACAGGGAACACCCGAGCTTTGGGATCCGGTTACAGGTGAAACACGTTTGCTGTCTGAATATTCCCATCAAGGTGGGTTAACATCGATTCCCGTAAAACTTGAGAAGGATCAGAGTTTCTTTATCGTATTTCCGAAAAACAGAAAAAATGAAAAGCAGTTATCTACAGGAATAAAGAACTTTCCGGAAGTTAAAACGATCAGGAAAATTAAAGGTGCATGGATAGTTTCTTTTGATCCTAAGTGGGGCGGTCCTAAAAAAATAACATTTGATAGTTTAGAAGATTGGTCAAAACGGTCGGAGGAAGGGATAAAATACTATTCTGGCATTGCCACTTACAATAAGAGTTTTGATCTTCCTGAATTAAGTAACATTAAAGATAATGCAGAATTATATCTCAATCTTGGCAAAGTGAAAAACCTTGCGAGGGTCAGGCTTAACGGTATTGATCTCGGTATAATCTGGACATCACCATGGCGGGTGAATATAATAAATGCAGTCAAAGATAAAGGGAACCAACTAGAAATTGAAGTAGCTAACTTATGGGCGAACCGACTTATCGGAGATGAGAACATGCCGGACGATGGCGTAAAAGATCACAAATGGCCTGAATGGCTGCTAAAGGGTCAACCGCGTACAAGTGGGCGATATACGTTTACCACAAACAGATACTATAAAAAGGATATGGAGTTGAAAGAGTCTGGTTTACTAGGTCCGGTATTGATACAAGTAGAATTCTATTCGGATTAGATACATTTATTTATATTTTTATGAATCATATTTCAACAGAATCTGTTTCCCTAAGATATTTCACTTAAAACAACAGCCTTTATAATTACGGGAGAAAAGAATGAGTAATGATTTTCATTGGTTGGACACATTTGTTATTGTACTCTATTTTGTTGGGATTACCGGTTATGGAATATGGCTGACACGAAAAGTTAAAAATAGTGACGGTTATTTTAGAGGAGAGAGGAAATTCCGATGGTGGATTATGATGGGACAAGCTTTCGGTACTGGTACTCATGCTGAAAATTTTGTTGCACAGACCGGGGCTAGTTTTCAACTTGGATTCGCATCGATATGGTACCAATGGAAAAACATGCTAATCACTCCATTCTATTGGCTTATGGCGCCGTGGTATAGAAGGAGCGAGCGTACGACCGTAGGGGAAATAATCGAAGACCGCTACGGAAGAAAAATGGGAGCGCTTTACTCCGTGTTTGCAATCCTATTTTTCATATTTGCTCAAGGCGCTATGCTCAAAGGCGGAGGCAAAGTAATTTCGATAGCTACAGGTGATATGATCTCTGTTGATGGAGTCGTTATCGCTATGACCGCGGCATTTATTGTGTATAGTTTTTTTGGAGGAATGGTTGCATCGGCTTATGCAAATTTTATTCAAGCATTTATGATAATAATTTTGTCATTTATGCTCATTCCTTCCGGGCTTTCTGAGATCGGCGGATTCGAAGGAATGAGAGCATCACTACCGGAAAACTTTTTTACTCTATTCAGTGATGAACTTGGCATTGGGGCTTTTACAATTGCTATGCTTGCGTTGAATGGAATAATTGGAATTACCGCTCAGCCGCATATGGTTTCAATGTTTGCAACCGGAGAAACTGAACGTGCAGGGAGAATTGGACAAACATACGGTTCTTTTGTTAAACGTCTTGTAACTATCGGCTGGGCTTTAACTGGTCTGATCGTTGCAGCGCTTGTAATACAGAGCGGACAAAATCTTGATGATCCGGAATTGGCTTTCGGTTATGCAACACGCGTATTATTGATGCCCGGATTAACCGGTTTAATGGTAGCTTCAGTATTGGCGGCTAATATGTCATCCGCTTCAAATTTCATGGTAAATACGGGAGCGCTTTTTACTAGAAATTTTTATAATGAGTATGTTAACCCAAATGCCACAGATAAACAATTATTATGGATGGGAAGATATTCAGGCGTTGTTCTAACATTATTCGGAGTTATATTTGCGCTTTATATCGAAAACGTACTGAATGCATTTTTATTCGTGGAAACGATTTCCGCTTTTATGGGAATTATGGTTTTTGGTGGAATCCTTTGGAAAAGAGCAAATAGATATGGAGCATTTTTCGGTGTCCTAGTAGCATTCATTCTTTATTATTACTTAAATTATATGAATGTCGGTACTCTTGAAATAGTATATACATGGAAACCGGAACCTTTTGGCTGGGCAATGTTTGCTGGGTTTGGAATTTTTATAATTATCAGTCTGATTACAAAACCGGAACAACCTGAAAAGATAGAAGAATTTTTTGATAAAATGCAGAGGCTATCGGATGCTGAACGGATGGAAAAAGACGGTAAAAAACCGTACGCAAAAGAATTTGGAAAAGAGCTTATTCTACTTGATCTGCCCGGCTGGTTTAAAAGATCACGCTGGAAAAACTTCTTTGTCCGCTATCGTGAAGATTGGCTGGGATTTTGGCTTGCATGGGGATTTGTCGGTCTTTTAATATTGATAGCATGGATCGTAATACAATTATAATAATGGCAAAACAATATGGAAAATAATTTTTTCGATATACAGGTAAACGGATATGCAGGAGTTGATTTCAATCAACCCGACCTAACTGCTGAAGAATTACATAACACATGCGAGAAATTAAAAAGTGATGGTGTAACTGGAATTCTAGCGACTATCATTACTGCAAATGCTGATCAAATGCAGAAATGTCTTCAGAATGTTGTTCAATATCGCAATGAGGATGCTTTGATCCGTGAAGTAATTTACGGAATACATATTGAAGGTCCGTTCATCAATAATGACGACGGATACAGAGGAGCGCACCCTAAAGAGTTCATAGCTAAACCGGATACTGACTTGATGAAGGCATTGCTTGATTCTGCGGGAGGTTTAACCAAAATTGTTACCTTAGCGCCGGAAATTGATTCGGAGAACAACTTAACAAGAATGCTTTCCGACGAAGGGATAATTGTTTCTGCGGGACATTGTAACCCAAGTATTGAACAATTAAGATCTGCAGTTGATTCAGGGTTAAGTATGTTCACTCATCTTGGGAACGGCTGTCCTCAAGTACTGCCGCGTCATGATAATATAATTCAGCGTGCGCTTTCTCTCAGTGACGATTTATGGTTTTGTTTTATTGCGGATGGAATTCACATACCATTTTATGCACTTAAAAATTATCTATCTGTTGCCGGAATTGAGAGAAGTATAATTACTACAGATGCAATGGCTGCCGCAAGCGCAGGACCAGGACAGTATAAGATCAGTCATATCACTTTAGAAGTCGGGAATGATGGAATAGTTCGTGAACCCGGTAGGGATAACTTTGCCGGTTCGTCGGCTACAATGAAGCAAAGTTTTATCAATCTTGTTGAAGAAATTGGCTTAAGTGAAAAAGACGCTATCAAACTTACAATGACTAATCCATTAAAAGCATTGAGAATAGAGAAAGATAATTTCAAGGTATCTCTGAAATAACGATCAATTATATAAACCGAGATTATGCAATAGGAAAGAAGATTTAGGCAACAAAGACTTCATCCCATACTCCAAGTAAAGCGCTTATGCATTAGAGGGTTTCTAATGAATAATTAGGGTTTAACGGTTGAGAATATTGCAATTGTCTAACGAGCCTGTTGCAGAAAAAAATTATCGGCAGAGTATTTGGTTATGAATAGAATAACAAAATAGACAGCAATAAACGATATGACGTAAAAAGAAGTCGTTAGATTTAAAATTACTTTATTAGTAACCCTGGAACATCTAGTACCAAAAGATAATATTTATAAGAGAGTATCAGAATTCATGGATTTGAGATATATTCGTTACGAATGCAAAACCACCATAAGTTTTCTTACTTATTGTTAACAACTCTAAAAAATATAGCGTTCCCTCTGGCTTATTTTTGCAATA
>JAADIB010000299.1 GCA_013151565.1 Chlorobiota bacterium | reverse complement strand
CCAAAATCACTTTTGCCGGAAGTAAGATCCTCAAGTGAAGTATATGGGGAAATATCACCTTCTTTATTCAACGTATCAATTCCAATTGCGGGTATTGCCGGAGATCAGCAAGCTGCATTGTTTGGTCAGATGTGTACAAATCCCGGAATGTTGAAGAACACATACGGAACGGGAGGGTTTCTGGTTTTCAATACCGGCGATAAACCGATTGCATCCCAAAATAATCTGCTTACCACAATTGCGTGGGAAGTTGATGGTAAAGTAACATACGCTTTAGAGGGAAGCATCTTTATTGCAGGCGCTGTTGTTCAATGGCTGAGGGATGGTCTTGGAATTATTAAGTCATCTGAAGAAGTTGAGGAATTGGCAAAGTCGGTGGATGATAATGGCGGCGTTTATTTTGTGCCTGCTTTTGCCGGATTGGGCGCTCCGCACTGGGATCAGTTTGCACGCGGATCAATTTTCGGGCTTACTCGCGGTACAACAGCCGGACATATTGCGCGTGCCGCGCTTGAAGCAATTGCATTCCAGACCGCGGATGTCCTTAAAGCGATGGAATCAGACTCCGGGTTAAAAGTGACCGAATTACGTGTTGACGGCGGTGCTACTGCAAATAATCTTCTGATGCAGTTTCAGTCCGATTTGCTTGGAATTCCAATTATTCGTCCGAAAATTTCTGAGACTACTGCTTTGGGTGTGGCTTACCTTGCCGGACTTGCAATTGGTTATTGGGATGGACATGAGGATATTGCCGATCAGTGGGAGATTGATAAAAAGTTCGAACCTAAAATGTCCTCAGAGCAAACGGAAGAATTGCTGAACAATTGGAACAAAGCAGTTAGCAGATCTAAAAATTGGCTAAAGTAAAAAAGAACAAATCAATTATAAAATAAACTGGAGAAAAGATGGTCCCTTTTGCTGGTGAAATTATTGGAACTATGCTTTTAATTATTCTTGGTAATGGTGTTGTTGCAAACGTAGTTTTGAAAAACACTAAGGGAAATTCTGGCGGATGGATAGTGATAACTTTCGGATGGGCAATGGCTGTTTTCGTAGCAGTCTTTGCTATGGGATCAATCAGCGGAGCGCATATCAATCCAGCCGTAACTATTGGGTTGGCATTAGTAGGTAAATTCCCATGGGCTGATGTACCGGTTTATATTTTAGGACAGTTAATTGGCGCTGCTTTAGGCGCAACTATTGTCTGGATTCATTACAAAGATCATTTTGCTATTACAGAAAATGAAGATCTGAAAATGGCTTGCTTTTGTACTGCTCCGGAAATTCGATCAACGGTTAATAATCTTTTATCAGAGATCATTGGAACCTTTGTTTTGGTTTTTGGTGTCCTGTTTATTGCTGCGCCTGAAGTTGGAATTGGTTCACTAGATGCACTTCCTGTCGCATTGCTTGTCTTTGCTATCGGTCTTTCGCTTGGAGGCACTACTGGATATGCAATTAACCCGGCTAGAGATCTTGGTCCGAGAATAATGCATGCACTACTTCCTATTCCACGGAAGCGTAACAGTGACTGGGGATATTCTTGGATTCCAATTGTTGGTCCAATCATTGGGGCAGCTTTAGCTTCTGGTGTTTATATGATTGTTATCTAGGAAAAATTGAATATACATGCATTTGGAATGATGATTGTTGGTGAGTAAATCTTTTTAAATTGTTGTAATAATCTTTTTGATTAAGTTGTGCAGTCACTAAGTCTATTTTGAATGTTTTTTACTAGTACTTTTACTCTATAAAGAAAGGAGTATTATTAGCATTTCTTTTATTTCAAAAACATCATTTTCTTTGTATCCACAAAACTATCAGTCTGTCTATCCATTGGAACAACTTGAATTCTATAAAAGTAAACACCACTTGATGGTTGTGAGTTGACTGATGAAGCTTCAAATGTAACTTCGTAATACCCTTGCGGCTGTTCCTTATTAACAAGAGTTGCTACCTTTTTCCCAAGGAGATCAAATACCATTAAAGTTACATGACTTTGCTTAACTATTGAATAGTTAATTTTTGTTGTCGGGTTAAACGGATTAGGGTAATTTTGAGATAAATGATAATTAGTTGGTAGTTCAACCACGGTTGTTTGAGATACGCTGCTGGGAGAATCAAAGAACTTTAGAATTTCAGATGCAAAGATATTGCGGTTGGTTTCGGGATATATTGTTTCAAAGGGGAATCCGAGTGTAATTATTTTACCAGGCTTATCTCCACCTGGGAAGAGACCCTCAAACAACAAACCTGCGTAACCGTTTTGTGTATCTAATGATGTATATTTAAGGAAACCTTTACTACCTTGAGATTCCAGAATAACATCTGGCCATTTTACATTGTAAGTGCCATGTGAACCATTATCAAAGAAAAAGGAAGTAGGATTATGAATAATCGTTTTCCACTAATTCCACTTCGTAATATGTGCTGGAACTGTTATACGGAGCATCAGCTGCAAATTGCATCTTTAAAAAATTTCGTATAAAATATTTATCGTTCGATGTACCTTTATGATCAATGTCCCATGCTATTTCACTACCAGTTACAAGTAAGTTACCACCGTTTATCAAATAATTAGAAACTATTGATTGTTCTGTGCTGCTAAATGATTCATCAGCAGTGCTTTCTTCCCCGAGGATGTAATCAACAATTGGATAGTCATTCAAATCAAAAAGTCCGTTTATGATCGCTTCATTAGTTGCTGAGTTAAAATTAACTGAGTTGTAATAAAATGCTGATCCATGTTGACGAATAAAATCATACGTATTTCCGTCCGTACTTCTATCAAAGGCATTTACGATTAGTAGATTTAATGCCACATTCGAAGAGGGAATCCCAGCTAATACCTCAGTATATCCTGATTCACCTATTTGATTAATAGCTTTTAATTTTAAATAGTAAATTGAATCTTCCGACAGATCACTAATCGTTAAATTCTCGGCGGACAATTCAATTGGTTCGTTAAAATCAATTCCATTGTTGCTCAAATATATTTTATACGATATTACATTTGAATAGGGTTCTAAAAGAATTTTTAAACTATTCGAGCCGGAATTGATAACACCAAATGATCTTGGTTTATCCGGAATACCTGGAATCTTCAGATAGCTTGGTTGTTCCATTGCGCCAGTTTCATCACTCAAAATCTTATAAAGTTTGTCATCCATTAAAATATTCTGATATATAGCCAAGCTATCATCAATGAGCATTTCGCTATTGATAAATCTTATTCCATGACTGTAATCAACATAAGTATTTAAATGTCCGCTATAAAGGGGCTGAATTGGCTCTCCATTCAGTTGATGCCATCCGTAAATTATAACATGATTTGTTGACGAAGGATCAACAATCCTATTACTTATAACTACATCCTTTTTTATTCCCCCTACTAATTGTCCCAATATTGCATTAGCAGCTCTACGCTGACCTTCAATATCATTATTGTGTTCAATAAACTTCGATACTTTTACACTTTCATCACTCCAAGGGTAAGTTACAGGTGCAAGTTTTATCACTGAATTAACGTAAATATCATCAACCAGTTTTCTTGTCGGCATTGCAGCACCGAACAAATCTGCTAGTTTTTGTGCAGTTATTGGACCCATAGGAATTCTGCAGAAATCTTCGTCTGAACCTATTGCTAAATAATCAGGTATTACTTCATAATTTACTGTATGAGCAACTCCATCAGCATCACTAAAATTAGATTCTATTTTGGTTAGTGTTCTTAAAAAATTTGGGATATTTCCTTTTGAGATCTCTTCAAATATCCTATCCTCTCTTTCTTCAAAAGTTAAGTTCATTACACTTTGCATAAATTCCGAACCGGTCATTGCGTCTTCCGGTCGAGGAGGAATATTTAATGGATTTGGTGTATCTATTTCTTTTTGAATCCGGTCTGAATAAGCTCGGTCTCCGTAGTAAGTGTAATTTACTTCTTCATAACTTGTGCCGGGAACCATTCCTTGAATGAATCCGTTAAGTAAAAGTAAGATAAAAAATTTTGATTTTATTTTCATTATTAAACTAATCTGTTTTTTTTGATTGGGTTACAAAATAAAAAAAATAATTGCTATTATTTTTAAAATATAGCATGTACTAAAAGACTGACCAGTTTTTCCATTTTGATAACAGGATATTCACAGCATATTCTATTGCTATACTTTGAATTGTTTCACTAATAAATAGTATTGAAGAAATAATAACAATTATATTGGAGTTGTGACTATTTAATCTGTCAATAAGATTAGATGTGCTGCCGATATAGTGTAAGTTTTTTACCTCGGAGAAGATTATGTAAGTAAAATACTTTTCATATTTTCCCTCAGATTTTTTAAAAGCAAAAAAGCTAATAAATATTAGCTTTTTTTATTGTGAGTGCACCTGGGCTCGAACCAGGGACCCCTCCGATAAATCGGAGTGCTCTACCACATCATAAATTATTTAAATATTCAACAGCGTATTTAGAATTTTTGAAACTTTTCAATTTCATTTCCATTTTGTAGGCTTCGCTTCTAGAATTAAATGCTTTGAAGGCAACAACTTTCCAAGGTCCTTTATTTTTAGTGAATTTGTTTCTGTTAGAATTGTGACGAATTAATCTGTCATCAAGATTAGATGTGCTACCGATATAGTGTAAGTTTTTTACCTCGGAGAAGATTATGTAAGTAAAATACTTTTCCCATATTTTCCCTCAGATTTTTTAAAAGCAAAAAAGCTAATAAATATTAGCTTTTTTTATTGTGAGTGCACCTGGGCTCGAACCAGGGACCCTCTGCTTAAAAGGCAGATGCTCTACCACTGAGCTATGCACCCAACATAATCTATGTTTAATCCGTTTAAATCCGACTCCAAATTTAATATTAATATTTTAAATCTTCAACATTTTAAAATCAGATTTTTTCCAAGAAATTTTAGGGTTTATAATTTATAAAAAGTTATTATATCTTAATTGATTGTGGTAAGACTAATTGGTAACTTCATTTTACATTTTTAAAATGAAGTTAAAAAATAAATATTAAACAAAATAAGTAAGGAGGTATCTATGGATGAATCAATAATGATTGTAAAAGATTATGCTACTACATACGGAGTAAACATTCTTATAGCAATAATTATTTTTATTGTTGGATTTTGGATTTCCAAATTGATAACAAAATCTGCAACAAAAGTAATGACAAAGAGTGAAATGGACCCTACTCTTGTCAAATTCCTTTCTGGCATAATTAAGAACCTACTTTATGTGTTTGTTATTATCGCGGCAATCGATAAAGCCGGGATTGAATCAACTTCGTTAGTTGCTGTACTTGGCGCTGCCGGTTTAGCCGTGGGCTTGGCTCTGCAGGGTTCTTTATCAAACTTTGCTGCCGGAGTGATGCTGATAATTTTCAAACCTATTAAAGTTGGCGATTTTGTCGAAGCTGCTGGTGTTATGGGTGGAGTTCAGGAAATTGGAATTTTTGTCACGACTCTTACAAGTCCTGACAACAAAGTTATTTATGTGCCGAATTCTCAAATGGGTGGCGGAATAATTACAAATTATTCTGTTAAAGATACGAGAAGAGTGGATATGGAATTTGGTATCGGCTACACTGATGATATTGATAAAGCCAGAAGAGTTATTCTTGAAGTATTGAGTAATGATGAGAGAGTACTAAAAGATCCTGCACCGGATGTATTTGTTGGAACTTTGGGTGACAGCAGTGTCAATTTTAAAGTAAGACCATGGGTTAAAAGAGAAAATTATTTGGGAGTCTATTCTGATGTAACAGAAAACATCAAAAAGAAATTTGACGAGAACAACATCTCTATTCCTTTCCCGCAGACAGATGTACATTTATTTCAAAAATCGAATAACTAAAACTATTGATTTTTAATACCAGTCAGAATACGTAAAATTAAATGGACATTTTATTATGTCCCTTTATTTTAATCAAATTAAAATTAAACAAACAAACCTTAAAATAAATTGAAAGAAGACGGAATTGACATTGAAGGGCATGATCTAGGAAAATTTGCATGGTTAATAAATTCTGAAGGCACAAAAATAGAATTATGGGAACCCAAATAGTTTCTGTTTTATAATTGAAAATTCAATTGTATTTTTACTTAGTCGTTTTTAAAAAGTTAAGTGCTTACCTATGAAAATTTATTTTATCAATATTATATTTATAATTTTTATTGCATGTAATTCTTCGGATAGTAATGCGCCAAGTAATGATCGCATCAGCAATAAAGTTGAACTGCAAAATAAAAACATTAACACACCAGCAGTGGATAATAGTACGGCAAAAAGTGAAGTTCCTAATATTATTGAGAAAAATCCGGAGTTAAATAACGCACAGGTCCCCTCAATTTCAGAATTGTGGGACACTTATAAAAAAAGTAAAACAGCAGCGGCAGTTAATTATGAGAATGGTGATATTCAAGCGATGGTAAAGAACTTTGCAGCCTCTGCTGATGCGGCAATAGAACTAAGCAGAGATGACCTTGCAGCGTGGCAGCTTAATAATATCGGGCATTATTCAATCGAAGAATTTACTCAGAGAACCGATTATCAGGAGAGAGTAAGAACTTTGGCTATAATGAAAGATCAAACTCAAAGAGATGCTTACTATAATGAAACAAAGCAGGTATTTAAGCAGAACTATCATTTACTTAAGAGCAGTGAACCGTATCTTAACAAAGCAAGAAGACTCGATAGAAAATATAAACGTTCGGATAGAACGGATGCAATTAAAAGCAATTTAAGTTTTATTAAATGGGTTAAAGAGTTTTTAAGGAAGTAACTTTCATTTGAACCGGAAAGAAAATGGATAAACAAAGTTTTAAATTAAGCTCTTTACTGATACTAATAGTAATAGCAACAATATTCCTGATACAAAACACACAGGTTGTTCAAATAAATCTTTTATTCTGGAATCTTTCTATGTCCACGGCAATAATGGTGGTTATGCTGTTAGTCATTGGTATTTTAATAGGATGGTTCTTAAAAGGATATTTAGCACATAAAAAAAGAAAAGAAACTGAGTAATATTCATTATTCTTTCGCTATTTTTGTTACGCAGATTTATGGTTGAAATTTCATAATTATTCGATTGGAATATGTACGACTTCTCACTACACGAGTTAAAAATAATAAAAGCTGAATTTGAAAAATTCTCCGGGGAAAATCCTAATCATGAAGAGTTGCTTAAAACAGAGAAGTTTTTTCGCAGAATATTAAAAAACAACAACGCTATTAAACTACTGATAGACCGAGAAACATTCCAAATTGTTGATAGTAATGAACTTGCACAAAATTTTTATGGATTTAACGAAGAAGAACTACAGCAAAAACAAATATTCGAAATAAATGCACTTACCAAGGATGAAGTAATTGAAGAGTATGAACGTGCAACTGAAGAAAATAGAGATTACTTTGAAAGCAGGCAGAAAGATGCAAATGATAATATCAAAAAGGTTATTGTTCGTTCAACTCCAATTTCTTTAAGCGGGAAAAATTATTTTTATCTTGTTATTCACGAACTGGAAAATGAAGCGGAAGAACCGCCGCAGGAAGAGAAACCAGAAGTGAAAGAGCCTGCAATCTATCCTCTCCCAAGTTCAGTTGAAAAAGCTGAGTTCGATAATGACCTTGATATAATTGAAAAAAATGCCCGTGATCTTGTTATCCTTTCTAATAAGCTGGCTGAATCAGAAGAAAAATTGAAAGAAATAAATGCAAGTAAAGACCGGTTCTTTTCTATAATCTCGCACGATCTGAAAAATAGTTTCTTCTCAATAATGAGCTTAAGTAAAAAGTTAGCTGATCCTGAGTCTAATGAATCCGATGAACAGAAAGCGCACAGAGCTCAGTTGCTGCATGAAAATTCTAAGAAGTTATATTCGTTCTTAGAAAATTTACTAACATGGGCTAGGGTTCAGCGCGGTGAAACGATTTATGAACCGGACAATAAAAATCTTAGAGAAATAACTTCCGAGATAACCGATATATTTAAATTAAAAGCCGATGAAAAAAAAATCAGTTTAGAAAATAACGTTGATGAAAATATTGAGGTTTTTGCCGATGAAAATATGGTGAAAACAATATTGAGAAATTTGGTATCGAATGCTATTAACTTTACAAAGAGCAATGGAAGTGTAAAAATATTATCAAAGCTTAAGGATGATGAAGTTGTTGTTACCGTTAAGGATGATGGGGCAGGCATCAGCGAGGAAAATCAGAAGAAGTTGTTTCGGATAGACAAAAAATATATCGGTCGTAATACCGAGGGTGAAAAAGGAACAGGCTTGGGGTTGATCCTGTGCAAAGAATTTATTGAAAAACACGGCAAGGAAATTTGGGTTGAAAGTGAGCCGGGAAAAGGAAGCCGGTTTAATTTTACTCTTCCTATTGCAAAACCAAGCAGCGATTAAGTCAACGGTGCAGCTTGTTATTCATATTTAATATCAAATAATTTCATCAGCTCTTTTGTATGCAGCACACCGGTTCTACTTTTATTTGTCAGCACAACAATAGTTTTATCATCTTTTAACGATCGAATAAAATAGGACCGAAAACCTTTCCACCACCCGGTGTGATAAACTATCTTGCTGCTATCCGGAAGCATATTTATTCTCCAGCCGTAACCGTAATTGTCATTATCATAAAGTTCTTTGTGCCCAAGCTGATAAGCATTTTTAAGCTCATCAAGTTTGACCAGAGTTCCCTCGAAAAGAGCACGGCTGAATTTGTTCAGATCTTCAACTGTGGAATATATTCCTTTATCACCGACCACCCCGTTAAGATACGTATTCTCAGCTTTTCTTCTCCAGGAAGTGTATCCTTTAACTTCACTGAAATTTATCGAATCCACATTTTTATCGTAAACATAAGTATCGTTCATTTCCAAAGGTTTAAAAATTTCCTCTTTCATAAATTCGGGATAAGTTTTGTGAGAAACTTTTTGGATAATTGATGCAAGCAGAGCATAGTTTGTATTGTTATAGTTGTATCTTCTGCCGGGCAGATAATACGGCTGCGGTTTGTACTTGATCATCAGATCAATAACATCACTGTTATCTATTGTCCTGTTCTTTGAGTTTCTCCAGTACTTATCTGAAAAGTACATGTAATTCGGCAGTCCCGATCTGTGGATCAAGAGCTGATGAATTGTAATATTCTGATACGGAAAATCGGGGAAGAATTTTCGCAGACTGTCGGAATACGAAAGTTTACCTCTTTGCTTGAGCAACATTATTGCATAAGCCGTAAAAGTTTTAGAGACCGAAGCTAGTTGAAATGCAGAACTTGTTTTAAGTGAATCCTTTTTCCTAACATCCGCAAGTCCGAACGAATTTTCGTAAATAATTGTATCATGGACGCTGAACAATACTGTTCCGTTAAACAAACCGCGCTTATATCTTCTGCTGAAAAACTTATCAATCTTTTGTGATAGAGGAGGTTTTTCAACATAAACGAATTTCGGTTTTTTCTCATTCTCACTGATACTTTTAGCGGAAAGAGTACTTTCATTCGATTTTATGGATAACCGCCATAAAAGCGATATCAGAAAGACCGCGAATAGGAAAAAACTTGATATTTTAAAACGCATTCGGAAATAAGAATATTTTTTTAAAAATGAATACACAATTTATTAAAAATTTAGAAAAATACATTCTTAAAATAAACAATAATCAAGCCATGCGATTCCTTCAATATTATTAGCTCTTTTTTAGTATTTTTGCAATGAATATCCCCGCTGCAAGCAAAAGGGATATCATCATGTAGTAGTTTTCGCCGCAAGCGACGGGAAATTCATCCCTTGTCCGCCTCTGGCGGATTAAATAAACTAATATTATGAACAAAACTGAAAAAATAACCAGAAGAAGTTTACTTAGAAAAATTGCCGGTATCATTTCACTACCTATGATAGCATTTTGGATGAAAGGAATTGACCGGACAAAGGCTACTTCTGCCAGGACTAAGATAACTTTACCTAATGATCTCTCCGAGGGGATAACTTTTCTGGATAAAGTCATTATCAGAAAAAATGGTAAAAATGTTAAAGTTTTTTCATCATCATGTACTCATCTAGGCTGTAAAATAAATTCGGAAGCTGAAGATGAATTAATATGTCCGTGTCACGGTTCAAAATTCAGCTTTGATGGAAATCCAATTGTGGGTCCGGCAGTTAAACCGCTGAAGCAGTTGGAATTACATAAGGATAAAAAATCCGGTGAAGTAATAGTTTATGTCTAAACCGAAAGAAAAAATCTCTCCGAAAATTTATTCCAAACTTTTTGGTTCAACATTCGGGCACATTGCTTTTGCCTCGTTTTTTATTGCTGTGTTGACCGGTATTTTCCTCGCGATATTTTATAATATTCACAAACCGTTCGATTCCATTTCGATGATGTTGATCGCAAATCCTAGTGCATCTTTCATTCGAAGTCTTCATTATTGGAGCGCTCAGATCTTTCTGGTATTTATTATTCTGCACATTTGGGATCACTTACGGAAGTCAACCGAGATGCAGGTAAAAAAAGGCGTTTGGGTTCGTCTTGCTATTTCAATACTTGCAATTTTCTTCGTAATGCTCACGGGATTTATACTCAAGGGAGATGCAGATAGTAATCAAGCGAAAAGAATATTGGAAACTCTTCTGAATGATATTCCTTTGATTGGAAGTTATTTGTCATTTTCACTTCTCTTTCACTTCTCGGTAAAGCTGATGATTTCCAGCTTATATATGTCCATCACATTGCAACAACAACAATATTTTTGTGGATAATTATTGTCGAGCATGTTAAACTTGTCTGGCCTAACGTTAGAACGGTTTTGTATTTTCTTCTTCCGATAATTCTTTTAACGATCTTTTATCCTGCTTCGCTCCACAGCGTACATGATCCTATAATGAAAGGACCGTGGTATTTTCTCGGGATGCAGGAATTGTTCCACTTCATGAGTTCTCCCATGATCATAGTGTGGATATTCGTCCTTCTTCTCTTAATGATAATCTTTCTGCAAAAGT
>JAADIB010000172.1 GCA_013151565.1 Chlorobiota bacterium | reverse complement strand
GAGGTGATACTACTTCCAGTTTGAATACATTAATTGTTAATTGGTCATCAACCGATTACGAATCCGGCATTCAAGAATATCAGTACCAGGTTGCCTATGATAATGGGAATGCACGCGGAAACCTTAAGGAAGTTACACCATGGATATCAGCAGGCGGTCAAACAGAATTAGTCATTCGGCTGGATAAACAATTACTTCCAGGTAAAAAATACTTCGTACTTGTTAAAGCAAAGAACGGAGTGGGTATGTGGAGTAATGTTGGAAGGTCTAACGGAATTGAATTAAAAGATCCTACTCCTCCGTCTAAAATCTCTTTTAGCCAAACGGGAAGAAAAAAAGGCAATATTGATTATGTCATTATGTTAACTGATTCTTCACTATCAGCTAGTTGGTATTCAGCATCCGATCCCGAATCAGGAATTATCGGTTATTTATTTGCTCTTGGAACTACTGAGGGAGCTTCTGATGTGATAAGCTGGAGTGCAGTTAAGTCAACAAGTTTTACGTTAGATAAAACACAGCTTAATAAATTACTGAACATCAAGCTGCAGAAAAATGCCACTTACTATTTTTCCATAAAGGCAATGAACGGAATCGGAGTTGTTGGAGAAGCAGCTTATAAAGCAGTTGTAGTGAATTAAAAAAAATTAGGATAATAAAATGAAAAGATTAAACATCATATTCATTGTAGTAATGTTAGGGATTTATCTTCCTATTTTAGCTCAGCAGAAAGCTTTACCGATCTATACAGCTGCAACAAACAGTGCAGCATGTATAATTGTTGTAAATGCTCCATCAGGTACGGAAGGATTCAATGTTTATAGAGAAGCACCAGGGGAAAGTGATTTTACCCTACTAACAAAAAATCCTATAGTACCGTTTATTGATCCTGGGATAGTGAAAACAATATTAAAAGATGATTATGAGTGGGTTAAAAAGTCGTTGCGCGCAAACGATGATTTTGAGATAGTAAGAAGGTTGCAATCCGATGCCGGAACATCTGCTGTCTTGTCTCTTGCTAGTTTGAATGTTGCTAGGGCTGCAGGTAGATTATTTATTGATAATAAAGTTAAACAAAATGATACTTATAAATACAAAGTTGATTTTATCGATTTTGACGGGAACGTATTAAGTAGCGTACAAAGAAACATTAAAATATCTGATACTCAGCCACCTATTCCTGACTCTGTACGTTGTGATCCAGGAGATACCAAAGTTAAAATTTCGTGGGACTTTCCCCCTTACAAAGGTGACAAAGATGATATAACCGTTGGATTTAATATTTACAGAAATTCCGAAAAAGGGGAACTTCAAAAAGTCAATAAAGTACTAATCCTCAGACAAGAGGATATAAAGTTTCGTACAGACATCAGTGTGCAAAATAATGTATCGTACACTTACTTTGTTAAATCTGTTGATTGTATTGGACGAGAGAGTGCTCCATCTAATAAAGTCAGCGCTATTCCAATTGATTTAACACCACCAAAATATCCGGAAGGATTGGATGCTCTGGGCGAACAAGGTAGAATACTAGTTTCTTGGAAAATGAATCTTGAACTTGATCTTTCTCACTATGACATTTATAAAAGCATGGAAGTACTTGGAACATACGCTAGAATTAATAAAATTCCAATTCCGGCAGATCAACCATTTTATTACGATACTGTTTATACCGGACCAACTTACTATTATAAAGTTAAGGCAGTTGATATGGTTGGTAACGAGAGTGAGTTTTCAAATTCAATTTCAGGTCAACCGGCTGATACAATTCCACCAGCACCGCCGAGCAATATTACTGCAATAATCGAAGATCAATTCGTACGTCTGAAATGGAAAGCACCAACAGATTTGGATTTACAAGGGTATTACATCTATAGTAGAAGAAGTGATCAGAAATTCTTAAGACTTGTGAGTTTACCATTACCCTCGGACTCATTGGAGTATTTTGATACTGGTTATAACCAAGAAGGATTGTGGCAAGGACAAACTTATTACTATGGTATTTCAGCTGTGGACAATTACTTTAATGAAAGCGAAATGTCAATCATGAAAATTATAATTCCTGACAACGACCCACCGGAACCACCTGTAAGCAGCTATGCAAGCTTAAATGACAATGGATATGTTGAAGTAACTTGGCAGCCAAGTATGTCCATAGATGTAGCAAACTATAGAATATTCCGAACTGAGAGTAGCAAAGAACCAATGAGGATAATTGAAACAGCTGATAGTGTTTATAAAGCTATCGACTCTACTGCAAAGTATGGGGTTTCTTATGGTTATCAAGTTGCAGCAGTTGATAATTTTAGAAATGAGAGCATAAAAACTAAGAAAGTTACGGTGGTACCTTCTGATTTAACACCACCACCTGCTCCAGAATCTGTAAGCGCAATACCCATAGCACTTGGTGTTCGTATTTCTTGGGACCCTGTTGCAGTAAATGATTTGCTCGGGTACAACATTTACATTGCTGAAGTACCAAACGGAATTCCTACAAAATTAAATAATGAACCAGTAAAGATGACAGAGTACTTCGATCCAACTGGGAAAGAAGGAATGTACTACACTGTTTCAGCGTTGGATACATCATTACATGAGAGTAAATCACAAGCTATTGAAGCGAGAACAAAACATGGCAAATAATGATTAAATTATTTTTAATAGTAAGTTGCATTTTTCTTTATTCTAATACTGTTCTATCACAGCAGCAACTGCTAACAAATGCAGTTGCAGAGTATCAACTTGGGAATAAAGAGAAAGCAATAGAGCTTCTGCGACAGACTATTACCACTTACCCTGACTTTGTTGATGCAAAACTAGCCCTTGGACAAATATATCTTGAAACAAATCAATTTGAAGAAGCTAAAAAAACACTTAAGAGTGCATTAGCGATTTCAAAAGGACAGACAGAAATACACTATACTTTAGGTGTCGCGTATTTTAATCTTCAGGATTTTGACAATGCAATTAATGAGTTTAAAGAAGTAATAAAATCAGATCCAAGCCATCAGCAAGTTCCCGAGTTATTGTCGTTGAGTTATCTAAACCAAGGGGTAACGCTCTATCAAAATAATAGCATCCAATCTGCAGTAAAAAAATTCAGACAAGCGATAAAATATGATTCTCAAAACATACAAGCATATAAAAATTTAGCAATTCTATTATATGAATTGGAGCGAAAAGAAGAAGCACAAAATATAATTCGTAAAGCTCTAAAAATTGAACCTAGCGAAAAAGTTTTATTAAAAATATTAATTCAGATCTATGCAGATAATAATGAGTTGGACAAGGCTTTAGATCCGGCTGAGAAATATTATAAATATTATCCACAAGATGTTGACGGTGCTCTTCAGCTAGCATATTTATACCGCTTTAACGATCAAGCTGATAAAGCCTTTAAGATTTATTCAAAGGCGTTGCAGCAATTCCCCGATGATCAAAGGATTTATGATGATTATGCTGAGCTGTATAAATTGAGGAATCAAACAGATGATGCTGTTAACATATATAAAAAAGCTTTTAAGTATATACCGAATAGATCATTACTCTATGAAAAGATTGCCGAGATTTATATCTATGCAAAAAGATACAATGAAGCAAGAACAGCTTACCGGAATGCTTTAAAGACCACGGATAATAGCAGTTACATTTATCAAAAAATTGCTAATACATATATTGCTGAGAATAACAGAAGTAAAACCGTAGAAGTATTGAAAGAAGGGTTGGAAAAATCCCCGGATAATTGGGAATTATTTCGTGAACTCGGTAAAGTCCTTGAAGATTCTTCTGCTTCTTTAGCAATAGATAATTATAGTTCTATGTCTAAGCTGCGTCCCGATGATCCATACTCTTACATACGTCTTGGGAGTATTTATCATAAAATAGATTCTTCTGAACAAACTCTCGAAAATTGTCAAAAGGCAATCCAACTTGGAACAGATGAACCTCTCCCCTACCATATACTAGCTGAAATCCAGATGGAAGAACAAGATACGATCAGCGCACAAGAAAATGAAGTTATCGCGATTACAAAGTCGTTGAAAATAATCTCGAATCTCAGGTCTGGATATCTTAAAGCATTGCAGAACAGCGGGGGCAAATTGGATTATTCCAAAATTGATGAGATGAAGACTGATTCTGAGACTATGGATTTTACACAGAACTTACTAAACCAAGGTTTGGAAAACTTGATGATGCTAAGTAAACCAATATACTTGGAGGAAAATTTAATACAATGGAGAAAAGATTATCCTAAAGAACCTCTGCTTTTGGAATACCTCGGAAAAAATCATGAAAGAGCGGGCGAAATTGACCAAGCGTTAATTACTTATAAAGAACTTATTAAATTGGATCCTCAAGTAAAAGAGGGACACTTAGGGATGGCAAGAATAATGGTTAAAAGAGGCAGACTTAATGATGCAATACTTGCCTACAAACGTGCTCTCACAATCGATAACAAAGATCAAACCATTTATGAAAATCTGATTTATCTAAGCCGTGCAACTGAGACTCTTGATAATCTAATTGGAAGTTTGAGTCTTTTAGAAAAGCGCGACCCGGAGAATACAGTTTTGCTTACAAATTATGCTAAAGTGCTAAAGCTTAAAAATAAAAACGATGAACTAAAAAGAATAGAAAAGAAGCTGAAAGAAATATCTTTACATGAAGCAAATAATGATAAGCGAATTTTTACGGATAGTAATTAAATGAAATATGTATCCAAGATTTCTGTTTTGGTCTTGTTAATGTTTGTAAATTCTCTATTTATAAATGCACAAGAAAATAGCGCTCAAGCAGATGAGCCTTCTATTTCAGTTTTTAAAGTTAGCGGACAAATTGGGTTGTATGGCGAATTGTATTCAATCTCCGGTAAGGACAATCGCAGACCACCGGCAACGGGCAGATTATTTTTCAGACCAACTTTAACCATCCTTGATAATTTCAGTATTAATTTTGATTTTCTGCTTTCAACTGAAGGAAGCTATGCAAGACAGCAGATAAACAGAATTTCAATACATCCCGAATGGAGCTGGGGAAAAGCACATATCGGTGATTTCAGCCGCCAGTTCTCGCGCTTTACATTGAATGGTGAAACAATTACAGGCGGCGGTATAGAGTTATTCCCAGGAGCTTTCCGATTTGAAGTTGTTGGAGGAAGAACACGAAGAAAAACTGATAATGGTGTTAACTCAACATATGCAAGATATTTAGGCGGGATGAAAATTGGCTTAATGAATAGACAAGGATTTAATTTTAATATAAGTGTTATAAAAGCTAAAGATGATATTGCCTCCATTCCAAGAGGCAATCCAGACGATAGCACAAATATACGTTACAGTACTACGCCTAAAGAAGATCTGGTTATTGGTTTAGATACAAAATTTAATATATCGAAATATTTTACTTTTAATGGTGAAGTGGCGGCGAGCGCCCTCACTCGTGATTTGAATAGCACACTGATTGAGTCTGAATATATCCCGAAATTTGCAACTGATATTTATAAAATCAGAACTTCTACTAATGCTGATTATGCTTATCAAACGGGGGTCAAATTTAACTCTAATATATTTAATGCCGGGGTAGATTATTTAGTTATTAATCCTGGTTATCAGTCATTGGGTCTTACTACTAATATAAATGATCTTAAAAGTTTAAGTACAAATGCTAATCTTAGACTTTTAGGGAGGAAGCTAACATTAGGAGGAAACTATAAAATTCAGAATAATAACCTGCTTTCTCAAAAAGAGTTTACTTTAACACGACGCAACTTTGGAGTGTCGGCTAGATACCAGCCGATACGTACTATCTCCTTAGGTTTTAATGCTACAAGATATATTATGGAAAACGATGCCGAAGAAGAAGAGAGGATTGAAAATATTGTCTCATCTTATGCTGTTAACGGTATGTGGCAGTTGAAATTATTTAGAATGACTCACTCCCTCTCGGCTAGTTACTCTCATCAAAAATCGGAAGATATGAACATTCTGCGAAGTAATTATTCCACTATATCCGATAACATCAATTTCGGAATTAGCACAATGGTTAGTGATAGTTGGACAGTTGCTCCTAGACTCACACTTAACACTTTTAATTTAACAAATAGGTTTAATCAAAAGACACAGACTTACAGTCTTATGGTTATGAACCGAATGAGAAAAGTTAAACTGAATAATTCATTAACGTTCACGTATATGAACTCAAGTTATATTCGTTCGATGATTGTAGTTCTTCAATCCGGTTACAGCATCACTAAAGCTGACATTGTAAAATTAAACCTTCGATCATCTTTCTATTTTGCAAAGGTTGAACAGACGTCCGACTTCAGTGAATATCGTGCAACTTTAAATTACTATCATAGATTTTAATTGGAGGAATAATA
>JAADIB010000332.1 GCA_013151565.1 Chlorobiota bacterium | reverse complement strand
ATTGAATAATTCATTTGAACATTCAAACGAACCGGTCTTGGTAAGCGCGCTGCTCAAACGCAATCCCTCGATTGCATCAATTGATGGTTTACCAGGATATCCTGTAACTTCCACATAACGGAATGCATGAAACGTAAACTTAGGAGTGTAGAATTCAACACCTTTCCCTTTTGTGATGTAAGTATCACTCTGCCAAGCAGTATCCGGGCCAAACGGACCGGCAATCAAACTACCGTCTTTTTTCCTTCCTTTTATTTGTCCGGCAACACTGGTCATTCCATTGAGCGTACCATCTTTATATAATAATTCTCCGTATCTAAGCTTGATTTTAGTACCTGCCGGAGCTTCGACTTTTAACTTAACCCAGCCTGCATAATTCTGTCCCATATCAAATATATAAACGTTTGGTTTAGGTTCTGTTATTTTTATTGGCTTTAACTTGCCTGTAATTTTTATCGGCGGTTGATTCTGAGCTTGAAGTTTTCCAAGTTCTTCTTTTGCAATTTTGGCATTTCTCCAATTACTATCATTAAATCCAAAAGTATTCCAATCGTTTATTTCCTTACGTGCATCATAGACTTCACCAAGATAAATGTTGTTCCGAAGTATCGGACCAACATGCGTTTCCCATTTTTCATTCGAAACAATTATTTGTGAAGTGCCATCAACATAATCAATTTTAAGCTGAGCAATAAATTGGGGACGCCCATTCGGAAGTGCATCACGTAAATTATATTTACCCCACATTGTCATTGGCAAAGGATTAAACCAGCCGTTGCCTAATACAACTCCAATGCAATTTCCGCCATTATTGATTTGTCTTGTTATATCATAGGTACTGTATAAAACACGCTTACTGTAATTTGTCCAACCCGGGTCTAAGACATGATCACTAACTCTATTTATTGATGCTTCATAATAACCCAAGCCAGTTATGTACAATCTGGCTTGCTTAATTTCTTTATCAGATTTAAACTCATATCTAAAAAGAGGAGCCGGATCATTTTCATAATACTCTCTTATACTTTGTGGGCCAGCCTTCCCGTCATTTATCCACTCTGCTTTCCAATCACTCTCTTTCAGAAGTCCCATTTCCCAACTAGCGACTTCACTCCAATCGGAAACATTGTCAGCTTCATCCCACACTCTCACCTTCCAATAACAAGTCATTCCGCTCGAAAGTTGTTTTCCTTTATACTCAATTTGAATTGATTGATTTGAAATTACTTTTTTGGTATCCCATAAATTCCCCATACTGTCAGCTAACGTTTCTTTGGAATCAGAGACAAGTATTTGATATGCGGATTGTTTTTTATTCCTGAATGTTGATATTAATTCCCAACCAAGGTGCGGATGTAGAATATCTATTCCCATTGGCTCAATTCTGTTTTCACAAGTTGGTTTAATAGCCTTAATATTTATACTATCTTCACTGCAAGAAAAAAAAAGCAAAGATAAAATGTATAAAAATATGAGCGACTTAAGTTTCAAGATTATTTTTCCTTTGTACTTAGAATAGTTGTCCAACCACCACATGGTACCATTTTAATTTTCATTTTTTGGCTTATGAGCTTTAATATATGAGTCCATTATTTCTATCGTTTGTGATGATGATAGTGGATTCCAACCGTGTCCTTCAATAGGTCTTCCATATTCAAATGACCCATTATAATAAGGATTTTTTGTATTCTCAAGAAATTTTTCTATTGCATAAACACCAAGATTAAGATAATAACCATCCATATCTCCACAATAGAAGTGTAATTTATCAACTAATTTTGGACCGAGTTTATCCCAATTGGTTTTTAAATAATATAGAAGATCGTAGTTCTGTTCTCTCATATAGTCAGAAACTGTATGGTCAATTTCCCCAGTAATCGGATCCCATAAATGTTTTGGATAACCGTCATTATCAACCGGACAAAATGTCGCCTCCCATATAGCAAGTTGACCGCCAGAACGATCTCTTGAACCTAACACTTGCTCAAAGTGGCTCATTTCCTTTAAAGTATTAAGCGGTTGACCAAATTTATCGCGGTTCATCGGTCTCTCAATTTTTCTCCAATCACCTTTGGGAATTGTAAAAGCATTATCATCATTATATATATCTAATAATCCATAAAAGTGAAAATCTATCGGGTCTGGATAAAACACCCATGCACCTCCAAAAAAATCCGGATAATATAATTGGAGGGCTAAAGCTTCCCAACCACCTGTGGAACCCCCGGATAATATACGAGCATAAGGTTTTCTAATAATACGGAACTTCGTTTCAATATATGGTATCAATTCGTTCATGATTGCATCTCCGTATGGACCATTATTTACCGAATTAACCGCATAAGAATCATCATAATAGGGAGTTGGATGTTGAAATGTAACACAAACCATACGTGGGAAACTATCTAAAATCCATTTGGTGTATAATTCATGTCCGTCCATATCATGTTTGTTTGGTAATACAGAAAACCCGTATGGAGCATTTGTTTCAAAGTGTCCTTGATCGTAATTTACCGGATAATAAGTATTCGTATCTTTTGTATAATTTTTTGGAAGCAGAATAGTTGCACCAATATATATAGGATGTCCCCAAAATTTTGTAAGGAGTTTGCTTTTTATTTTAATTCTCTTTACCCATTCAGTATCTTTAGGCATTTCAATTGGTGGAAGTTTTTTACTTAAAACTATCTTAATAGTATAAGGAGTAGAAGGATCAAGATGCACTTTTTGCACATTACTTATTAAGTTACCTGGAGATCGTTCCAAATGTTGCCCTTCCCATTGATCCATATGTGCAAAAATAACATGACCATCAGAGCGATGAAATTCCGTATAAACATTCAGTAGTGCTTGCACATAATAATCTCCTACAGGAATATCTCTTAAAGATTGACATAAATAACCAGGTACAGTATCTGTAATTATTATACTCTCTCTACTACCTAGATTTTTGACATTAATGCCGAAAAAAGGAGCACCATTTTGCCAATTGATTTGCGTACGCGGTTCAGATGTGTTATTTTTAGTGATTATAAGTAGTAAACGTCCATTAAGTGGTTTTTTATATAGTTCTGGCGTAATAGAAATTTCAAATTTTAGCGAATTACTTGATAATATAGCAGCTTCAATAGAATCTGGGAATAAACAAACTAAAAGAGGAATAAGAAAACCAATGTAATAATATTGTTTAATACGATAATATTCTAAAATCCTCATGATATTAAATACTCTTAGATTTAATTATTAAATTATATAGTTAAAATGTTTATGTTAAACTTAATTATATATTGAGTCTGATTAAAAGAATTAAGGAATAGAGATTATTTAATTTTATTCCCATTGTTTTTAGACTCCAAAATTAATACCCAACCGCCACCTGGAGCCAGATTAATTTTCAGAGAATCATTTCTAGAAATGGTTTTTGTTTCCGTACTATAATCTCCGGCATATCTATCGGCATTAATTCCATCTTTTATGATATCAGCTGTGTATTCTTTATCATCAAGAAAAGAAAAATCTATGGTAAACTCTCTTGCATTCTCGTTTGTCATAGCACCAATATACCAATTATGCTCATTCTTTCTGGCAATTATTAAATATTCACCAACCTTAGCCTTTAACACTTTTGTATCATCCCACACCGTAGGTATTCTGGAAATAAACTCTGTAGATTCTAATTCCGATAAATAATTGGAAGGACTATCCGCTAACATCTGAAGCGGACTTTCATAAATTACATACATTGCAATTTGATGCGCACGAGTTCCCATACTCATAGGACGTTCAAAAACTATCCGAAACATTTCCGGCTGAGCATTCAGCATTGCACCCGGAGTATAATCCATTGGTCCAGTCACCATCCTAGTAAATGGTAAGGTTAAGTTATGAGTTGGAGTAATATCTTTACTCCATTTATTATTTTCCAGTCCTTTAACACCTTCCCGCGTAATTACATTTGGATAAGCTCTACGCAATCCAGCCGGTTTATATGCCCCGTGAAAATCGACAAGCATTTTCCTTTTAGCGGCTTCAGCAGCGATCTTCCAATAGTAGTTAACAATTTTCTGATCGTCACGCTGCATGAAATCCACTTTGATCCCTTTTACTCCCCACTTTTCAAATTGGTCCAGCGCAGCTTCAAGTTGATCATCCAATGTTTTCCAAATTACCCAAAGAATAATTCCAACATTTTTTTCCTTACCATAAGCAATTATTTCTTCCATATTTATCTCTGGAACTACTTCCATTAGGTTGCCTAGCTTGTACCATCCTTCATCAAGTATTATATATTCAATTCCAAACCTTGAAGCGAAATCGATATAATACTTATACGTTTCTGTATTCACTCCCGATTTGAAATCAACACCATAGACGTTGAGAGCGTTCCACCAGTCCCATGCAACTTTACCGGGCTTGATCCACGATGTTTCCTCAATTTGCTGTTTTTCTCCAAGTTGATAGATAAGCTGATTTGTAATAAGATCACCGTCTTCTTTCGCGATTGCTAGGATCCTCCATGGAAAGCTTCGGTTTCCTTTTGTCTTGGCAATGTAGTTAGCCGACTTAGTAACCGGAACGTTTCTATCCGAGTTTGGTTCCAGCTTATCTTCCAATGCATACTTGGGGAATGAAGCGCTTAGTGAGTTTTTATTACTACTTACCATCCACATCCCTGGGTAATCCCTTAAAGCACTTTCGGCAATAAGTATCTTTGGACCATCTGTTTCAACAAGTACTGGAAGACTTGCAAGCAACCCGGCTGCCATTGTGTCAAGCTGTATATGATGGTATAGTCTTTCATTATGCGAGAAAAAACTTTTTTCTTCCGGATAATAGACAAAATCGCTTCCAGCAAAATTGAAAACCGCTTCTTCCGAAACAATCTCAATAACCCCACTAATACTGGTCGAAAAGCGATAAGCTACACCATTATCATATACTCTAAAGTTAATGGAGTAATCATCTTCAAAAAAAATGGTTAACTCGTTATAATTATCTTTAATAACACTAAACTTCTCTTTAATAACCGGTGTGATTTCCTCATCAACTGATTTTCTAGTAATATCCATAACTTTTGGATTTGAACCTAAAACTTGATCATTACCAAGTGTCATTGAAATTGGAGAAGGTCTAAGAATAATTTTTCCATCAACCAATACAGAATACTGGATAGCATTTTCAACTGTTACGCTCAATTCAATTGTATTGTCCGGTGATAATACTTTGTACATTTCCTGCTGTTGACCGTTGATAATACTAACAATACAAATAAACAGAAGTACAACGCTTAACTTTGTAAGCATATTTTTCATTTTGAAAACTCCTTGATTATTCCATTAACCAATATTCATCTATGCTGCTTTTATGGGACAGGATTGCCTCTTGCAATTGTGAACAGCGTGTACCATTCTTCTCTTGTTAACTCAATATCATCAGCTTTACAAGAATTTAATATTCTCTCAGGTTTTGTTGTCCCAATAATAGGTTGAATTCCTGCTGGATGTTTCAACAGCCATGCAAGCGCTATTGCTTCTTCCGTTGTGTTTTTTTCTTCCGCATAATCCGTTATTTTCCTGGCTAGCTTCTTAACACATTTCTCTGCATCAACAGAAGGATTGAATATTTTTCCCAAAGCTACCGGTGACCATGCTTGAACCCTAATATTGTTTAACATGCAGTAATCCATAATGCCGGTTGCAGCCGCGTATTTACCGCTTAATTGATTTACTAAAATTCCATCATTAAAAACATGGTGATGTAATAAACTTATTTCTATTTGATTAACAACGAGAGGTATATCCAAACTGTTCTGCAGTAATGTCATTTGTCCCGGGTTAAAATTACTCACACCAAAATATCTAACTTTACCTTTTGTGTGAAGTTCATCAAATGCTTTTGCAACTTCTTCCCGATGCATAAGTGGGTCAGGTCTGTGCAGAAGAAGAATATCCAATTGCTCAATACCCAAGCGGTCGAGAGATGCATTGGTTGAGCCAATTATGTTCTCATAACTGAAATCATACCTACCAGGTGATTCCGGATTTGGATCGCCCGGGAATCTAATCCCGCATTTTGATTGGATTATTATATTATCGCGTATCCCTTTTATCTCCTTCAGAACTTTACCAAAAACAAGTTCCGATTTACCTTGCGCATAAATATTTGCATGGTCGAAGAAATTTATACCGCCTTCCAATGCAGCGGAAACTGAATTAATTGCCTTTGATATGGTTTCATCAGTTAGAGGAGAATCATCCCATGAACCGCCAATACCCATGCAGCCGTATGCTATCCTTGATATCTCTAAATCAGTATTATGAAGTGAATATTTAGTCATCATTTACCTTAATCATTTGTTTATATTTATTTTATTAAACCATGATAACGCGCCATATAATAAGGAAGTAAATACATGGTTCCTTCCTGCTCAGTATAACCGCTCCCTTCTGTAGCATCTATCGCAAATCCGTCTCGATCCAGTCTTACATGGCAGCGTTCATCAATAGGCAGCGCCTTATTATCAACAACATGCCATCCGATTTTTCCTTTATGCTCAACGGCTAATTCAAATGTGTTATCGGTACGAATCGGATTTATAGGTCTCCATCCTTCTTGTACAATCATTCCAGGTGTCGGATCAAACACAATATCCAATCTATGTCGATTATCCATCCTATACCCGATCAGATCAAGAGGTAATCTTTCAAGCGTTTCAATATTATTATCCATCTTATAATCCGTTTTGTAAAATTGCTTCGCCGTAAATGTAGCATATGAGCCAGCTTCAGGAAAATACTTTCCTGAAGCATATATTCCTGTATCAACCAACTTATTGAATTTCATCGCTTGAGCGTCATATAATACATTCCAGAATGCGTTTTTCTGTCTGCTGATATGGAGCCATGCATTTTCAAGACTTTCCCGATACATCATTATTAATTCTGGATCTTCTTCATAATTAAGTAACCCGTAAAAACTCATCAAGCAGAGATTATTATCCCATGGCACAACGTCTTCTGGAGGAAAATACATTTTCGCAAGCATAGCATTGAT
>JAADIB010000041.1 GCA_013151565.1 Chlorobiota bacterium | reverse complement strand
TATCTTTGCTCGCATATGCCTTTATTTTTGTCCCATCTATGGCTACTGTTTTTCCTTCTATATAACCACTTGATTTTAAGAACTTGCGAAACTCTTTTGTCACATGCTTTATTGACTTTCCATTTTCTTTACGATAATTAGATATCACCCAATGATCTGGTCGTAAATTTCCCAACAACCACATTAGTTCAATATTGCGCTTGCTCTCCGATTCTAATTTTCTTGAACTACTTATACCATGTAAATAACCATAGAGATAAAGTTTAAGAAAAGTTAATTCGTGATATCTTGGACGACCTATTGTTCCTTGTTTTGTTTTTTGAAAGTTTTCTGGTTGTCCACTATAAATCCTCTCTACCAAAATATCTAGTATCCTTACTATATTATCTGGACTTATGGATGTTTCTAAACTACTCATCATTCTTAACTGATATCGATCTTCTGGTTCTATATATTGCATCTTTTATCTTATATCTATTTTTTTTATAACTAATATATTAATTTTATTTCACTATCTTTTCCCTTGCATTCGACTTTTCACACAACCTCTGAAGGACGGAGTTAAATTTAATAATTTTTACTCAGGCTTTTGCTCTGATACGATACTTCTTAATAAAACACAACATCGTAGTCAATAAACTTCCCGTCAATGTAGTTGAACTTTGCACTGAAACATCTATCCTCAAAAAGCCAATCGATAAATATTTGATCACCTTCCCACAAGTTCAAATCTTTTAGTTTATTGTTGGGTATCCACTCGAGTTCACCTTCGTTGGAGTCGATCAATTCGCCTTCAAACTTATCAATGACAAAAACAAAAACGTACCAATCGTCCTTACCGTCAAACATTGGGAAAGTGATATGTCCCTTTAATATCAAGTGCTTTGCCGTTAAGCCCGATTCTTCCTTAAGTTCACGAATGGCACATTCCTCCGGGGATTCACCAGCTTCAAATTTCCCGCCAAGCCCGTTCCATTTCCCTTCGTGATAATCATTCTCTTTTTTATTTCGGTAAAGCATGAGGGTTTTATCGTCTTGCATCACATAAATGAGAGTTGCTAATTTCATTAACTCTCCAAGTATGCATTTTTCATAAGATAATTTTGAACATAATCTGTAATGCCGTCTTCCAGTGAGGAAATCGATTTAGTGTATCCGGCATTTCTTAGCTTATCAATATTGGCTTGAGTAAAGTACTGATACTTTTCTTTAAGATGTTCCGGCATATCGATAAACTCAATATCAACGGGCTTATCCATTGCGTTGAAAACTGCCGTAACCAAGTCAACCCAAGTACGCGCTTTGCTCGTGCCAATATTATACAAACCGTTGATTTCAGGATTCTGTAAAAAGTAGAGAGTCATATCCACAACATCTTTGATGTAGATAAAGTCTCTCATCTGCTCACCGTCTTTGTATTCATCTTTATACGACTTAAATAACTTAACCTTTCCGGTTTCAAGAATTTGTCCATAAGATTTATGAATGACACTTCGCATATCATCTTTGTGATATTCATTCGGTCCGAACACGTTAAAAAATTTAAGTCCAACAACTTCTTCGTTCATTCCCATTTTGTGAAGCCAAAGATCGACTAGATGCTTTGAATATCCATACATATTAAGAGGACGAAGTTTGTGCAGCTCATTTTCTACATCATCATATCCTTGTGAACCATCGCCGTAAGTAGCTGCTGAAGAAGCGTAAATAAATTTGATCCGATGTGTAAGAGAATACTTTGCAAGATCTTGTGTGTAGTGATAATTATTTCTTATTAAAAAGTCAGCGTCTTTTTCCGTTGTTGACGAACAAGCGCCCATGTGCAAAATCGCCTCAATCTCAAAAGGAACGGCATCTTCCAAAATTAATTCAATAAATTCATTCGGATGATAAATATCAATAAACTTAATGCCAGGTAAGTTCTTCCACTTTTCTTCTTTACCAAGTTCATCTACAATTAAAATTTCTTCCTCACCAAGTTGGTTTAACTTCCATACCAACGCACTGCCGATAAAGCCGGCTCCACCGGTTACAACAATCATTTAATCACCTATCAAATTGTAAAATTTCAAATACTTCCAAATTTAGGTATATTCGCAGTTAGCTTCAAAAGTTTTATTAAAATTGTTGAAAGATTGTAATGAATAAATTCGATCAGATAAAAGAAATATTAGAAAAACGTATTCTTGTGCTTGACGGTGCTATGGGAACGATGATACAAGATCGTCAATTCTCGGAATCCGATTTCAGAGGAGAGCAGTTTAAAGATCATCCCACAAACTTGAAAGGGAATAATGATCTTCTTTCCTTAACTCAACCGAAAGCGATTTTGGATATTCATCGTGAATACTTATCTGTTGGTGCGGATATAATTGAAACGAATACTTTTAACGGTACTGCAATTTCACAAGCGGATTATAACACAGAAAAATTTGTATATGATATAAATTTTGCATCCGCTCAGCTTGCAAGAAAAGCTGCAGATGAATTCACCACAAAAACACCAAACAAACCGAGATTTGTTGCCGGTTCAATTGGTCCGACTAACAGTACGCTTTCTCTTTCCCCGGATGTGAACGATCCCGGATACCGCTCGACAACATTCGATGAAGTTGCCGCAGCCTTCAAGGAACAGGCAAAAGCATTGATTGAAGGCGGAGTTGACATTCTTTTGATTGAAACAATTTTTGACACGTTAGTTGCCAAAGCGGCAATTTATGCCATTGAAGAATTATTCGAAGAGATGAATGTTGCGTTACCGATAATATTGTCGGGAACGATTGTTGATCAAAGTGGAAGGACTCTTTCGGGGCAAACGACCGAAGCGTTTTTCATATCTATTGCCCACACAAAAAATCTGTTAAGCGTAGGATTGAATTGCTCGCTTGGTCCGAAGCAAATGCGCTCATACATTGAAGAGTTGTCGAATATCTCGAATTCTTTTGTTAGTCTATATCCAAATGCCGGACTGCCGAATGAGTTTGGTGAGTATGATGAATCGCCCGATGCGATGGAAAGAGTACTGAAGGAATATGCAGATAGCGGTTTTATAAATATTGTCGGTGGCTGCTGCGGTACAAGACCAGAGCATATAAAAAAGTTTGTGGAGATGGTAAAAGATGTTCCTCCGAGAAAAGTTAAAGCTCCGGAACCATACTTAAGATTAAGCGGACTAGAACCGCTTGTGATCAAACCCGATTCAATATTTGCAAACATCGGTGAACGAACCAATGTAGCAGGCTCGCGTAAATTTGCCCGATTGATAAGAGAAGAAAAATATGAAGAAGCGCTTGTAGTTGCGAGAGATCAGGTTGAAGGCGGCGCGCAGATAATTGATGTGAACATGGATGATGCAATGATCGATTCGGAAACTGCTATGAATAATTTCCTGAATATGATCTCTTCCGAGCCTGATATTTCAAAACTTCCTATCATGATCGATTCATCAAAATGGTCGGTTATAACAACCGGGTTAAAATGTCTGCAAGGGAAGGGGATTGTAAATTCAATAAGCATGAAGGAAGGTGAAGAGAAATTTAAAGAGCATGCAAAAGAGGTAATGAAATTCGGCGCTGCTGTTATAGTTATGGCGTTTGATGAAAACGGGCAAGCCGATACTTACGAAAGAAAGATCAAGATATGTGAGAGAGCGTACAAAATTCTGACGGAAGAACTGAACTTCCCGCCGCAGGATATAATTTTTGACCCGAATATTTTTGCTGTTGCTACCGGTATTGAAGAACACAACAACTATGCTGTCGATTACATCGAAGCGACAAAATGGATAAAACAAAATTTACCATATGCAAAAGTCTCCGGTGGAGTGAGCAATCTTTCGTTTTCTTTCAGAGGGAATAACGCAATACGGGAAGCAATGCATTCCGCATTTTTGTATCATGCTGTAAAAGCCGGTATGGATATGGGAATTGTGAATGCCGGACAGTTGGAAATTTACCAAGAAATTCCCCCGGAACTTCTAGAGAGAGTTGAAGATGTGATATTGAACAGAAGACCCGATGCAACCGAGAGATTGATTGAAATTGCAGAGACCGTAAAAGGAAAGGTTAAAACGGAAGAAGAAGTCCTAGCTTGGCGATCAGAAAGCGTAGAAGAAAGATTAGCACACTCACTTGTGAAAGGCATTACCGATTTTATTGAAGAAGATATTGAAGAAGCGAGAATTAAATACAGATCTGCGATCATTGTTATTGAAGAACCTTTAATGAAAGGAATGAACGTTGTCGGTGATCTATTCGGTGCCGGGAAAATGTTTCTCCCTCAGGTGGTTAAAAGCGCACGTGTGATGAAAAAAGCTGTTGCTTATCTTTTGCCTTATATTGAAGAGGAGAAAAGGATTTCCGGTGACACGAGTCCGGCTGGTACAATTCTTCTTGCAACAGTAAAGGGAGATGTTCACGATATTGGGAAAAATATTGTTGCAGTTATTTTGGGATGCAATAATTATGATATTATAGATTTGGGTGTGATGGTCCCATCCGATAAAATTCTTTCGGTGGCTAGAGAAAAGAAAGTAGATGTGATCGGACTAAGCGGTTTGATCACTCCATCACTTGATGAAATGGTGCATGTAGCAAAAGAGATGGAGCGGGAAAATTTCGATCTTCCTCTTCTTATCGGCGGAGCAACAACATCAAAGGCGCACACAGCATTAAAGATCGCTCCTAATTATTCCGGCACAACTGTTCACGTTCTGGATGCTTCACGTAGTGTACAGACAACCAGTTCTCTGTTAAACAAAGATGCAAACAAGGAATTCTCTGAGAAGATCAGAAAAGAATATTCCCAACTTCGTGAGAATTATAAACAGCGAGAAAGTAATAAAGAGTATATTTCTTTAGAAGAAGCAAGGAAGAACAAGCTTGAGATCAATTGGAGTGAACAAAAAATAGTTAAACCGAAAAGTTTGGGCGTTACGGTCTTAAATGATTATCCGCTTTCGGAAATTGAAAAATTTATTGACTGGACTCCGTTTTTCAGAACGTGGGAATTGAAAGGGAAGTATCCGTCAATATTGACTGATGAGAAAGTCGGCAGTGAAGCAGCAAAACTTTTTGAAGATGCAAAAAAGTTATTATCTGAAATTGTAGAGCAGAAGTTATTAAAGGCAAACGGTGTGTTCGGATTATTCCCGGCGAATTCCGTTTGTGATGATATTGAGGTTTATGCAGATGAATCAAGCAAAGGAATTGAAGCTCTGTTTTATACAATCAGGCAGCAGTCTAAAAAATCTAAAAACTCATCCAATGTTGCTCTTGCTGATTTTATCGCGCCTAAAGAAAGTGGGTTAGTTGACTACATTGGTTTGTTTGCCGTTACAACCGGGTTGGGTATTGATGAACTTATCAAAAAATATAAAGATAACCATGATGACTATAATATAATTATGGTAAAAGCCTTAGCCGATAGGCTGGCGGAAGCATTTACCGAACTTCTGCATAAAAAAGTACGAACTGAATATTGGGGATATTCTTCGGAAGAAGTTCTTTCTAACGAGGAGTTAATTAAGGAAAAATATACAGGTATCAGACCTGCACCGGGTTATCCTTCGCAACCGGATCACACCGAAAAGATCACAATATTCAAACTGCTAGATGCTGAAAGGAATACCGGAATAAAATTAACAGAAAATTTAGCAATGTTCCCGGCTGCTTCTGTGAGCGGGTTGTACTTTGCAAATCCGAATGCAAAATATTTCACTACAGGGAAAATCTTACAAGACCAAGTGATCGATTATCACAAGAGGAAAGGAATGAGTCTTGAGGAAACAGAAAGATGGTTGCAGCCGATACTAAGTTACAAGATATAGTTTCGAGAACAGATATGAAAAAAGCTATACATGTTTTGATAATCTTTTTCTTGATCGGATCCTTTGCTAAGGAAAGTTTTGCCGAAAATAAATACACTAAAAATGAATACCAAATTGAAATGCGTGACGGAGTTAGACTTTATACTATAGTTTATTCACCGGTTGATACAACCGAAGCTCATCCGATTTTGATCACAAGAACTCCTTATAGCTGCGGACCGTATGGTGAGAAATATAGACGACTTCCTTCGCATCTAAGATCTGATAATTACATATTTGTTTATCAGGATGTACGCGGAAAATTTATGTCACAGGGCAAGTATGTGAACATGAGACCATACATTCCAAACAAGAAAGAA
>JAADIB010000435.1 GCA_013151565.1 Chlorobiota bacterium | reverse complement strand
GTAAAGCCTGTGCTAATAATATCTTTAGCTTTTTCTTTTACTAATGAAAAATTCTTGTTATTAATAATCTTTAAAGCTAACTGCTTCTCTTCTTTCGATGTAGTACTGCATCCGACTAAAGCGGAGAAGGCTAAGAATAAAAGAATTATATTTTTCATCTGTTTATAAATTTTATTTTCCAAACCTTCAAAGTTTCTTGACTTGATCAATTTCGCGCTGCTCATTCAATTTATTAATTTTTCTAACCTATTTACTTCAAAAACCTTGAAGGTTTTTTATAATCATCTCCTTGTGTATCTCGAAGAGTTATGAATGTTTCATCTAGTTTAATTCCAAATGCTATTATTTCGTGAGGTTTCACTTTTACGGAAACCGAGTTTTTATCTATCGTTGCTTTTTCGACCTTTAGCTAACCAACAACCAAAAGTTGACGGCATATAATAAGATAATAACTTTTTCTCATAGTTGATTCTAAAACCTCATTTCTATTCTGAAATTTGTTGTTTATACTTTGTATAATATGGTTCGATCATTTCTCTTTTCTCCCCAAAATACTTTTCCTCGTACATACCGCCGATATAAAAACAAGTTGTTCCGCCAGAAATTATTCCCCAAATAGATACTTCAGAAAGATCGTATGCCGCATTTGCATTTTGAATTTGTGAAACTAACGAGGCAATAACACCGCCAACAAAATTATCACCGCAGCCAGTTGTATCACCGGTATGAATACCCTTTATCAATTTTTTAGAAACAGCACTAGAAATTGGCATTTCAAAGTCGTCCAATATTTGAAACAAATTTCCATTTGAAAATAATCTCACATTATCAGTACCGCAAGTTACAATCACAGCACCAGTTCCAGATCTACGAAAAAATTGCATAGCCTCATCCAGGCTAGGTTTACCGCTCAATCTAATTGCTTCTTCATAGTCCATAATTAATAGATCAATATTCTCATAACTCTCATCACTATTGCCTAATGGCCATTTCAGACTTGGATTTTTCTTTTCATTCCTAAAATCGTAAACGGTATTTACTATTGTTATGCAGCCTTTAGATTTAGCTTTTTTGAGTAATTCAGTCAGGTTATCATGAATTTGCGGCACCAAAGCAGTACCGCCAAAAACTACTATATCAGAAGCAAAAAAATCATCATTCAATTCATTTGGAGAATATTCCCATGCTGCACCAATTGAATTAATAAATATTCTCTCACCATTGCCATTATCGTATGATGGGTCGGAAAGGACAATTGTTGATGGTGTTTCTGCATTAAAAATTTTATAATTATTATAAAATAGAGGTGTCTTTTCTAATAGTGATTTAATAATTTCACCATCATCATCGTTTCCTCTACTGCCATAAAAATGAAATTCACAATTTTTACTATCAGATATTTGTGCAGCATGAATCATAGAAATAATTGCGGGTCCTCCAATGTTTATCTTGTCAGGTTTTCTTCCGGACGTTATTTTTTTAAAGAGGAACTGAAAACTTTCACCTTTGAATTTTTCAAATTCTTCTCTAAAAACAAGCTGCCCCGGCGTTAATCCGCCATCACCTTTTTCTTTTGATAGATATTGGTGAAAGCTATCAGCACTAAACGAAATATTGCTATATAAGCGGTCAATAAGACTACAGCCAACACCCGAAACTATAATTTTTTTTGCCATAATTAAATGTATTTATTTAAATCGGAAGCCAACAAATGTAATGGTTTTTCATCTTCAACAATATCTGGGAATCGACCGACTGGCACGTAGAAACGATTATCTGAACTATCATCGTTAACAGCGCTCACTTCTCCGACTAGAACTTTCCCTTTTCCCTTTTCGCCATAAAAACGATGATACACACCAGGCACCAAGCAAATGCTTTCTCCCGGAGTTAGGATAACGCTGCCTCCCGCTGAAACCGTACGGTTAATCCCATCAATTTTCACTTCAATGTCCTCAGAAGAAAAATTTTCATTCTTATCAGAATTGTATAGCTCAATTACAAGATTTCCACCGCCCCTATTAATTATATCTTCCATTTTACTCCAATGGAAATGCATTGGGGTTTCCTGCATCTCTTCAACGATCATAATTTTTTCGGCATAGCTCTTTTTATCTTTCTGCTGATTTCCATTTCTGATTGTGAATAGAATCAATCCTTGTTTAAGAAAATCTCCTGACCCAAAATCGGTCAAATCCCACCCAAGCATGTTATCGACAATTTCATTACATGTTTCGTATTTACCTCTCCAGTCTTCAGGATTCCAATAAGCCCAAGGAGGTAATTTGAAATTCATTTGATTAAAAAACTCTATCGAATTTTTTATCAACTGATTAATTTCGCTTCTTTTCATTTTTGCAGCTCTTAAAATATTTCTTCTATAGTTTTATTTGTTTTTAATTCTTATAATTCAAAGCCGAAGGCGGTGAATCCTCTTTATTTCTGCCCCATTGTTTATTAGGCTTGCTCCCCATAATCAGTTTTAAAGTTCCACCATTGACAATATCGTTATGAGTAAACCATGGTCTATTCAACGGTTTACCATTGAGGAATGCTTTTTGAATATATTTATTTGCCTTTGAACTATTTTCAGCAATTACTGTAAATGTTCTTTGGTTAGGAAGATCGATGCTTATTTTTTCAAAAACCGGGCTGCCAATATTATATACCGGAATACCGGGTGTTACAGGGAAAAAACCCATCATAGAAAAAATAACAAATGAAGACATTGCGCCACCATCCTCATCGCCAGGAATACCGAAAAGATTATCAGTAAAAAAAGCATCTAAAAGCATACGAATACGTTTTTGTGTTTTCCATGGTGAACCCAAATAATTATAAATATATGGTATGTGAAAACTTGGTTCATTTCCCATTACAAACTGACCAACTAAACCAGAAGCATCCGGTTGTTTACTCCAAAATTTCCATTTGCTAGTTCCGAGATCTTCCCGGAAAAGTTGGTCGAGTGTAGCTTCTGCTCCATTGCTTTCATCCATTAAATCAAATAGTCCATGCAGATCGTGTTTAACATCCCAGTTGTAAGTGTATGCATTGTTTTCGGTGAAATACATTCTGTCTGCAAACCTGGGATCATACGGTTCAATCCATTTACCATCTTTGTCTCGAGGCCACATAATACCTTTGTCAACTCTGAATACATTCTTATAATTTTGGGACCTTTTAAGAAACAACTTTTCGTCTTCTTTTTTATTTAGTTGTGAAGCCAGTTGTGCAAGACACCAATCGCTGTAACTATTGTCAAGCGTTACTGAAACCGATTGTCTTCTTTCCCAGGGCATACTAACCTCTTTTACCGTCTCTTTTTCTCCGGGATATAAACCGGGGTAATATCCGTTTTCATCATAAAAATAATCTAACTCGCATTTTGGTCCGTTGCGCCATGGAAGCAAAGTTGCTTCCAAGGAATTCTTTTTAAGTCCTTCGTAAGCTTTTTCCAAATCGAATTCCCTCAATCCTTTAAACCATGCATCAGTCATCCAACTTGCGGCAAAGTTACCGGTCATTGCCGGCCAATCGCCGAAGACCAAAGCAAACGACGGCATTGTTCCGCTTTGCTCATACATTTTAATATATGATCTAATGCTTTCTTCTGCCATATCCGGGTTGAGTATCATGTGCAATGGTTCTAGAGCTATATAAGTATCCCAAATCCAATTATCGACATAAAACGGTTCGTTAGACTCATGAATTTTATGATCGTAAGCACTATAATATTTCCCATATTCATTTATATCAACCATCCGCTCATAGGCACGATACAACGCTGTATAAAATACTCTTTTCTGAGCAATTGTTCCTCCCTCTACGTTGATCTGTGAAAAGGCTTTATCCCAAACTTGAAAAGCATGGTTTTTAATTGATTCAAAATCCCATTCTGAAATTTCATTTTGCAAATTTCGTTTTGCTTGTTCAATGCTTATATACGAGATACCATAGCGAAATGAAACTACTTGAGGTTTATCGCCAAGTCGAATTAATAATTTCTTTTTATCTGTGGTATTTTGATATTTGACATCAGAAATATCAGTATTAACTTCTGCATAAAAAAAGGCTTTCATCCCTGCAAACTCTTCAATTCCTGTTATTATTCTTTTGCCTTCAACCTTTATCTCGCCGGTACTGTTGAAAATTCCCATTCTGATAAAATGAGGACTGTTATCTACAAAACTAAGTCTAAAATATCCTGATCTTGCTTGAGGTGTAAATTCAATGGAATTATTAAAATCCTCGAAAGCTGTTTTATAATAATATGGCGTTAAAATTTCGGTGCTATACTCATATCGTTTATTCCAAATATTAGAATTAACAATTCCGCAAACAGGCATAAATGCAAAAACTTTATATAATCGATGCGATGTAATTGTAAGCTGAAAATTACTGATCTGGTCATCTAATTGATCTTTTCTATTTGGAAAAACTCTTACCATACTATTTGGTAAATGTACAGTTGGTCTTGTTGGTTCCAAAATAACCCCGACACCACCAATAGATGGATCAACATAATTTAAGTTTGTTTCATTCTTTTGAGCACATGCAAGGAAAGAACTTAGGGATAAAAAAGCGGCTAAAATATTTCTGCTGTTAAATATCATCTTGTTTAATGGTTCAAGGTTGTTTAGAAAAGTTGTAAAAATGACTCCATCAATTTAATAATTAATTATTAAAATCTGAGGGATTTTCTCTGGTGACGTTTCTAAAAAATTACAAAATAAAACTCCTTGGATTTTTCTAATACAGTCGTAAAAAACTCTTTAAAAAGAAAAAGATTATATTTGTACAATAAAGAAATTTAAAAATAAAAGTTATATACTTTTAAAGATCAATAGAAAATTATTGACATAAACCTTCGAGGTTTGCAATATGAATCCAAAAACATTTGCTATTAAATTAGCATTAGAAATAACTCTGTATAACTAAAAAACCTCGAAGGTTTGATAAAACACAAATATCTTGAGGAACGATATGAAAAAGTGGTTGAAGGTATTAATAATTACTTTTGGAGTGATATTTATAATTATTGCTGCGGTCTTGTACTATTCAATAAGTTACATAGATACGACACCCTACTTTGAAACGGAATACTACTCCAATACAATCGAGAAATTGAACAAGGCGCTCCACAGTAGGGAAAAAGTGGAAGGCAAGCTGCAAGCAGGTTTTGCTAAAATAAATATATCTCCTAAAATGGTCAAAGGTGCGGAAGACCCTTCAAAGGGAGTATTCAATAATATAAAGTTAGCCGGATTCGGCGGCGGACAAATAGCAACCGGAGTTCATGATTCTATTTATGCTAAAGCTGTTGCACTAAAAGTTGATAATGATTTAATTATTCTTGTCGGCGGTGATCTTCTGTTAATGGCGCCGGAAGTTGTAAATAAAGTTGCGGAGAATCTGAAAACCAGTTCTGATCTTAAACGAAAACAAATCTATTTCGGAGCAACGCATACACACTCCAGTATTGGTAATTGTATCCCCGGTTTTGTCGGTGAGAAATTTGGCGGAAAATATCAACCCGAAGTAGTTAACTGGCTTGCCGAAAAGCTGACAACAGTAATTCTAAAATCTGTTTCTGATCTGCAGCCGGCACAAATTGCAAACGGTTATATTCATTCGCCGAATCTAGTTAAGAATAGGATTATAGGTAAGACAGGGAGACTGAATGATAAATTTACGCTTTTATCGATCAAGCAGTTGAAAGGTAAGCAGACTGTTATAGGAATCTTTGCAGCACATGCTACTACAATAAGTGATTGGAACAGTGAGTTCAGCGGTGATTATCCCGGTTATTTCCAGAGAGGGTTAGAACGCATGGGAGTTGATATGGCAATGTTTTATGCAGGCACCGTTGGAAGTCATACAAACGAAGGAAAGGGATCGAAGTTTGATAGATCAAAATATATCGGAGAAGCATTAGCAGATTCGGCGATGATAGTTCTTAACAAAATGGAATACTCTGATGATGTAAATCTTTCGACAGTTGCAACTGAAATTGAAATTCCCAAACTTCAGATGATCTATATTGCGGATAACTTACGACTCTCGCCGGAAGTCGGGCATAAGTTAATGCCTGTGATGAAGCCGATATATCTGCAGGCATTTGTAATAAATAAACAATTTTCTTTGGATTGCCATGCCTTGTGAATTAAGCGGCGAATATGCGATCGATCTAAAAAATGCATTGGAATTGAAAGGATATAACTCGGCGATCACCAGTTTTAACGGGCAGTATCTCGGATATATTGTTCCCGCAAAGTATTACTACTTTGATGCTTATGAATCCAGGCTGATGGGATGGTTTGGTCCAAGTATGGGCGATTACTTAATGGAATTGGATTATACCGTTGCCGATAGCCTTACAGGAACTAAGTTGTAGATAAACTTTGTGGGTTTGTTAAGACCACAAAGTTCACGAAGGAGACACAGAGTTTCACAGAGAAATATAATATTAGATCAATTAAAACTATTAAAAGTATTAGTTGAAAAGGAATTACAATGAGAGATGAATTATTTGATGAACTTCAAAAAAGTATAAAAGAAGGTGGGAAAATATTAAAAGAAAAAAAAAGGGTGAGTAGAGAATTTAATTTTGTCAATCCTGACCCAAAAGAAATTAGAAAACAATTAGGATTATCACAAAATAAATTTGCAGAGTTGCTTGGCATTAGTACATCTACATTACAAAACTGGGAACAAGGAAGAAGAAAACCGGAAGGTCCTGCAAAAGTACTTCTTAGTATTGCAGCACGTCATCCTGATGCTGTATTAGACACAGTTTATAATCAATAATATTTGATTCTCATTTAATAGAACTATTTATCAAAACTCGGGATGTTAAGCCGCTCACCATTTTTAAGCGCTGACTTATGCGCCATAATTCCCGGCGCGGTCATTGCAATTGCTTCATACACATCTATCAGAGGTTCACGGTCTTCAACTAAAGCCATTATGAACTCATTCGTCAAGTATCCTTGTGAACCGCCGTGTCCGCCCTTATCCATATGCGGCGGTAGGGGAGGACGATTATCACCGTATTCAATTTGGGTTCTATCTCCAATTCCCTCATACTTAGCTCCGATGCCTTTACCTAGATGCAGTACATTTTTATCAAATCTTCCAAACTCACCGAAAAGACGACCGACCTCTCCATGAGCGCCTTCAGCTCCCCAGAATACATTGATTCTTGACATTCCTCCCTCGCTCGTTTCAAATAAAGCTGTTTCGCTTGAGAAAGGATTATTATACTCATTGTTCTTGTATCGCGGAGCACTGCCTCTAAAGCCGAGTGAGGATACGGACGAAAATCGTTTTCTTGTAACACCAATATAATAGGCAGTTGCATGCGTAGGGTAGAGCATCGGCGGGAGTGCGTTTCTCCATTCTTTATATCCCCATGCCGTGTCAACATTCGGATGATAGTACTCTCCCTCGGAATAAACGATCTTACCGAATATCCCTTTTTCATAAATTGATTTTGCATTATAAAGGTCAGAACGGTAAAGACTTGTTTCCGCCATCATGACCTTTAGTCCGGTTTTTTCTTTCCACTCCTTAACCCTGTTTATATCTTCCAATGTCATAGACAAAGGAACAGCAGTGATACAATGCTTACCGTGTTTCAATACTTCAACGATATGCCGCCCGTGACTCGGCGCATCGGTAAAAACAGCAACCGCATCAATTTTATCATCCAGTACAAGTTTCTCGAGTGATTCGTAACTCTTATCACAGTTATATACTTTCATCAGTTTTTTCTTTCTATCTTCCTGCAGATCGCTTACAGCTTCCACGATGCAATTGGGATGCTGATGCCAGAAAAAAGCAGATCCAAACCCGCCGCCCACAACGCCGATACGGATCTTCTTATCGCTTGTCTGTTTCCATTGCTTAGGGTCACTATCCTGTAAGGGGGCAACCTGCTTGCCTGAAATTGTTATGCCCGCAACGGCTAATCCGGCAGTAACGGTCGTGATTTTCCCAAGAAAATTTCTTCTGGATAGTTGGTCATTCTTTTTCATCTATTTCTCCTTACCAAGAGTTTGACTGCTCGCAATAAATTGTATTCTCTTAGAGAAAGCATTGAATAGCCAAATAATAACAGTCATTCCCGCATCCGTTGGCTTGATGGATAAAGGGGGAATCTTATTAAAGTTCTGAGATTCCGGCTAAGAGATTGCCGGAATGACACGTTGTTTATAGTTTTTCAAAGTCTCCTAATTATTCTTGTCTCTAATATAGTATCAAATATTTGTTCATTCAACCGAGATTATGCAATAGCAAAGAAAATTTAGGCAACAAAGACTTCATCTATTGTATCTCCGAGGGAGTCCTTCGGACAAATCTCGGTAATCCCTTATTTCAAGTACGGCGCTTATGCATTAGAAGGGTTCCAATACATAATTAGGGTTTAACCCCTCGGATACTAAAATACAGTTTTTATATTACTTTCGTAATATGATTTACAATAATCCCTTTACAAAAATAAATTTTTACATAATAATATTTGAAATTAGACAATCGATTGCCTAAATTTAATTTATAATTTTAACTTGATATAAAGTTTGTATAAACCACCGAGGTCTCAAAGACCTCAGAGGTTTTGAACACAATTAGTTTACTCTTTGCACCTTAGCAGTTAAAGGAATTTAGAAATATGAAAAAGCTATTTTTATGGATTGGAATAATAATTTTACTCATCGTTATAGTAATATCATCGTGGGTGATGTACAACTGGCGCGATCGCAATCCGGATTACTCCATTGATATTAAGATAAGACACTTGAACCCGCCAAGAACAATGACTGCCGGTTTTGCAAAAATGCCTATCACTCCGACCATAGTTGACACATGGAACGATGCAAATAACGATGCAGAGTACGATGAAGATGACGGCGACACATACAACGATAATAACAACAATGGCAAGTTCGATGCTGTATGGATAGCGGGGTTCAGCAATGGAAAACCTGCACAGGGTGTGCATGATGATGTCTGGGCGAGGGTAATGGTAATTGATGACAGCGACACCCGTATTGCCCTTGTCGCGCTTGATGCAATCGGGTTCATGTATGACGATGTTATCGATATCAGGGAGCAGATTCCGTCGGATCTGAACATTGATTATACGCTTATAGCTTCTACTCACACACATGAGAGCAACGATCTGGTGGGTATTTGGGGTGAAGATATATTCCATAGCGGAGTTGATCCCAAGATAATGGAATATGTGAAAAGCCAGACTTTAAAAGCAATAAAAACTGCTGCAGAAAATATGCGTCCTGCAAAATTGAAATTTGCCGAAGATCT